>JAQVZK010000124.1 GCA_028708195.1 Desulfovibrio sp. | reverse complement strand
AACTCATCCAGCTCAACCTGCTCGGTTCGGCGTCTCTGGAAGAACTCCTGAATCCACGACGGCGAAGAAAAGATAATCTTCAACATCTCAGCCTATTAGAATTGGGTGCTTAGCCGGACAGCAATGGCCTGAAAGCACAAACTGACAGACTAGTCTGAAATTATACAGGATGAGCAGAATCTCCCTGACGGCTTCCCACGGCGCTGTCAGGGAGATTCTGCTCATTCTGTCTACATGCCGGGTGATCATTTTTTACTCAAAAAATCGTCTTCCCGAGCATTTTTTACTCAGCCAGAATTGAAAATTATTCAGAAAACTTGCTGCGTTAAGGCCGCAAGCCCTTCAATGGCTCTGGCACGTCACTTGCTCTTAAGAAAACGTAGCAATGACCGCACCCTGTTCTGACGTTGGTGTGTCTGCGCCCGTTATAAACATTACACAATCAGGCCTGGGAGGCGCAATGTACCTTATGGCGCACGGAGCCATGCTCACTGCAATGGCATTATTTTTAGCCGGCTCATCAATAGCATGTTACAATGCCTGGAATGAGCAGACAGGACACGCAAAGCTTTTGGAGAAGCTGCAACTGACAGCTTTTGCCCTTATTTTTTGTGCTTCTGGCGCTCTTCTTTATGGGCTTTTGGCACGCGACTATTCATTGGTATATGTCGCAAGTTATACCGATGACACGCTATCCCTTTTTTATACCCTGGCTGCATTTTGGGCGGGACAGGAAGGTTCATTGCTGTTTTGGGCTTTCCTGATTGCCGGGTTCGGCTGCATACTCATTGCAAGTCCGACATACAAAAGTCTTTCCGCCAGCCACAAGATTTATTTCTGGCTGTTTTATATGTTCATCCAGGCCTTCTTCCTGCTGCTTATAGCACAAATGTCCAACCCGTTCACCACGTTTGAAATGCCGCCGACTGAAGGGCGCGGGCTCAACCCGCTGCTGCGCAACATCGGGATGGTGCTGCATCCTCCGCTTTTATTTATTGGCTATGCGGGCTTTACGATTCCTGCCTGTCTGGCCATGGGCGCAGTTATGGCTGGAGAAAAAAACGCATGGTATCTTCCTTCACAAAACTGGATTCTCATGTCGTGGAGTACGCTGACGGCGGGCATAATACTCGGCGGATGGTGGGCCTATATGGAGCTGGGATGGGGGGGATACTGGGCCTGGGACCCCGTTGAAAACGCCTCGCTTATCCCCTGGTTTTCAGCCACTGCCTTGCTGCACACCAGAATTATCGAACGCCGCTTCGGCTATCTTTCACGAACAAGCGTTTTTCTTGCATGTACCACTTTTATTCTTTGTGTTTTTGCGACGTATCTGGTGCGCAGCGGCGTCGTGCAGTCATTGCACGCATTCGGTCAGGGGGCTGTCGGGGCACCGCTGCTCTTCGGGATAGTTTTTTTCTCACTGGCAAGCTTGCTGGTGATTATGGGAATGGGGCGTGCTGCCTCAGCCCCTTTGCCGTCTCTCGGGAGCAGGGTTGGCATGACAGTTGTGCTGGTCTGGCTGTTGCTGGGCCTCGGAACCATCATTACTCTGGGAACACTTTGGCCCGTCTTGAGCCAGTTCTGGGAAACGACCCCCCTGGTCGTATCACAAAATTTTTATAATACGGTGTGTCTGCCCCTCTTTGTCATTCTGGCACTGATAATGGCTATTGCGCCCTGGCTGAACTGGCAAGGCGGACTGAACAAACCTAAAAGTGCCCTTATGACTGCGGCAGTATGGCTTGGCATCGTCGTCGGGGGCATTCTTCTGGATATCAAACCAAGTTTGGCTGTTGCCGGAGTGGCTTCAGCGGTGAGCGTATTTACCACCACGGTCATACTGGCCTTTTCGCTGGGTAAAAAAGCACTGTCCCGGCCAGTGCTTGCCAGCTACGGAACCCATGCAGCCTTTGCGCTGATTGTTCTTGGCGTGGCTATTTCTGGCCCGTTTCAAGACGGTTGGGAGCGTCCAATGGCACTCAATGAGAGCTTTTCCGCCAATGGATACACTTTTACATACAAAAAACTTCACGAAATAAAAGCCGACGCATTGACGATCAACGAAGCAGAGATTGAAGTGCTCAAGAATAATAGATTGATAGGCGTACTCAAGCCGCAGCAGCGCCTGTTTCGCAACTTCGATCATCCCAATAGTGAAGTCTCCACCCTGTTCAGCCTGGGCACAGAATTTTACGCGACCATTCACGATATAAATAATGGTCAGTTGCAGCCCTTGCGCATCAGCACACACCCCATGATCAACTGGGTATGGATTGGCAGTATTCTTATCAGCATATTGCCTCTTCTTGCCTGGCGCGTTCGTGCATCACGGAAGGAAGAAAGCCATGTCCACTAGTGCTCAGAATTGCCCGCAGGCCAGCGCGCCGATGCGGCAAAAACCAACTGTCTGCCTTATGGCGTTCGGGATTTTCATTCTTTTTATGGTGGCCTTTGTTGGCGGTGCAGGATTACCCGCTGTCAGCCAGAAGGCAGGCACCGCCGCAAGCGCATCAGACAGTATGGCGGAAGTAGGCGCACTCATGGCCAAGCTGAAAAAGAATCCTCAAGATGTGACAACACTGCAAACCCTGGCCGAAACTTTCAGCCGTGAGCAGGACTGGGAAAGGGCGGCGCTTTTTTGGTCCAAGGCCATCGACCTCATGCCAGAGGATGTCAACGCCCTCAATCATCGTGCTGCGGCGCTGGCCCGGGCGGGTAACTACAATGAGGCGGTTCTTGACTATGAAAAGATACTCCGCCTTGATCCCAAAAATTACCATGCCTTGTACTACCTTGGGGTAATACATAAATATGGTTTCCAGAATAAGGATAGGGCCAGGCTGTATCTGCAACAGGCTCTTGCTATGAAGCCGCAGGAGCAGGAATTTAAAAAAGCCATTGAAGAAGAACTGGCTGCCATGTAAAAAATAGAGATGCCGGGCGCGTGCGCCCGGCATCTCTATTCAGAAAACGCAGTACTGCCCCCCATCTTGGAGACAAGTGTTTTTCTGGTGATCCCAAGTTTTCTGGCAGCTTCACTTTTATTACCGCCAGCTTTTTCAACAAGCTGCGTCACGATGACCCGTTCGATTTCTTCCAGGGTCATGTCTGCAAAATCTGTTCGGTCTGAAGCCTTTTTTTTGCCTTCGTCAGCCACACTTTTCGGCAACTCTCTCTGGCTGACATATTCCCCCATAAGCAGCACGACTGCCCGTTCCACAGTATTTTCCAGTTCGCGCACATTGCCGGGCCAGAGGTATTTTACCAGCTTGTCCATAGCGGCAGGCGTAAAGCCCTTGATGCCTTTATCGTTTGCCTTTGCAAACTTTTTCAGAAACAGATCGGCAAGCAAGGGGATGTCTTCACGGCGATTTCTCAGGGCAGGCAGGTGCAACGAAACCACATTCAGCCTGTAGTACAGGTCTTGCCGAAACCGGCCCTCAGCGACTTCTTCTTCAAGGTTCTTGTTTGTAGCAGCCAGAATACGCACATCAACCTTGATTGGAACGTCGCTGCCCACACGCTGTATTTCACGCTCCTGGATAGCCCGAAGCAACTTGGCCTGCATGCTGATTGGCAGATCGCCGACTTCATCAAGGAATATAGTGCCCTTATCTGCGGCGAAAAAACGTCCTTCCCGGCGTTTTTCAGCACCAGTGAACGCGCCTTTTTCATGCCCGAACAGTTCAGACTCCAGCAGAGATTCGCTCAAAGCCGCACAGTTCACCGCAATATATGGCCCTCGTTGCCGTCCGCTGTTGGCATGAAGCATTTTTGCCACCAGCTCTTTGCCCGTTCCCGACTCACCAGTAATAAGCGCTGTGGCGTCTGAAGGAGCAACGGAAGACAACATTTCAAGCAACTGCCGCATGGCAGGGCTCTGGCCGATGAATCCGTCTGAAACAAACGTATGGGCTATGGTGCTTTTGAGCGCCTTGACCTCATCACGCAGAGAAGCATGATCCAGGGCCCTTGCCAGCGTCAGCCGCAGGTCTTCGAAATCAAGCGGCTTGCTCAGATAGTCATACGCCCCGGACTTGAGCGCGTTCACGGCACTGTCAACATCCGAGTAGGCAGTCATGATTATGATCGGGATGGAGGGGTTGAACTCCCTTATTTTCTGCATGGCGGCGATGCCGCTGATGCCTGCCATTCGCACGTCCATCAGCACCAGGTCAAAGGGCTGTTTTTTACACGCCTCTACAGCGGCCTCACCGTCTTCAAGCGCAGCAATGGCATATCCCCATTCGGCGAGAAGAGTCTTCAACGTGTTTCTATGGCTGCTGTCATCATCCACCACCAGCAGATTTATGGTTTCTTTTGCCATGACGCCTCCTGCGGCCTCAAAGGAATACAAACAGTAAAAGAAGTGCCCTGGCCCGGTTCGCTCGTTACGGATATGGTGCCGCCATGCCCTTCAATAATTTGCTGCACAATCGCCAGGCCGAGGCCTGTTCCCGAAGGCTTGGTAGTAAAATATGGCGTAAAAATTGATTCCAGCACATCCGGGGCAATGCCATGCCCGGTGTCCGACACTTCGATAGCGTACTCTTCGTTTGAGAGCGGCTTCACCCTGACGCCAAGCTTGCCTCCTGGCTGCATGGCCTGCAGAGCGTTCAAAAAAAGATTGAGCAATGCCTGGGTAAGTCGTTCACTACTGGCAAACACAAGGGGGAAATCTTTACGAGCGGTGTATTCTACCGTAATTTTTGCGCTTTTAATATCGACTTCAGTCAAACGCAGTGCCCGTGTGATAACCGCGTCAATATCCGTTTCAGAAAATTTGATCGTTGTGGGCCGCGCAAACTCCAGAAGTTCTGCCACAACCCCGTTCAGTCTGTTCACCTCCAGAACCATTGTATCGGCCGCTTCTTTTTCCGGCCCTCCTTCCAGCATTTTTCTGGCAATATAGGTCGCCAACCCCTTGATGGAGCTCAAGGGGTTTCTTATCTCGTGGGCTACCCCGGCAGCCAGGGTGCCGAGCGTTGTAAGGCGGGTGTTTTTTTGCGCTTCACCCTGAAGCCGCTTGAGTTCAGTAATGTCACGCAAAATATACAGATATCCCAAAAACAGACCGCCATCGTCCCGAATCTCAGAAGCACTGACGCTCACAGGAATGCGCTTGCCCCCAATGGGCATCAGCACGGTTTCCCGTTCCAGAATTTTTTTATCTCTCGCAAGTGCGCTTGTGATTGAATCCCAGTCTAGTCCGGAAAGACTTTTGACAGGGTGCCCCTGTATCAACTCTCTGCTGGTTTTAAACATGGTCAGGGCAGTTGCATTGATCATGCTGAGGTTATCTTCCGGATCACTTGTTACCAGCCCCAGAGGCAGGCTTCTTAGCACTTCCGAGGCCAGCGCCTGGGTGTCTTTCAGTTTGCGGCAAGACACTTTATGGCTATGGGCCCAGAACATTGAAATAAACCCGCCAAAGCCCAGGCCTGCTACAAGGCAGGCGGCAAGCAGGTTATTCATCAGGTCGGCGGCAAGCGCATCGTCAAAGGGATTTTTGTCGAACCCAACAAAAATAAAAGAACTTGCGGCTCCTTTTTCAAGTGATTCTGCCGGGCTGGCTGCTTCGACGCCCATATGGGAGCCAAGGTGTTCGCGATGGGTTTCTCCCTGTTTTTTGGCGTGTGCGCCCTGGGGTTCATGCTGTTGTGACAGGGGGGAAAACCCGCGGTACACTTCAAAGACCTTGCCCCCGTCATCGCGCCCCTCTTTGTACCCGGCAACACGCGTAACAAGGTCCACCGGCAAAGCCCCATCTGGCACAGTGCTGCCGACGTTGGATACATCACTGTGAGCCATAATCTTTCCGTTTGGGGCCACAATAGACATATAGACGATGCCGGGCTGCCGGGCCGTTTCTTCGATGAGCGCCTGCAGCAGATCCCCCTGAACGCCCAACCCTTTTTCTGTGCGGGCCCCGGCTTCCAGAGCCCATATTAACGCTTCTGCCCGCTCAAAGTAACTCTGGATGGTGTGCGTTCTTTCCCGTTCAGAGTTTCTTATGGCAAGAACCAGCACCGCCAGCCCAAGGACAAAGGACACACCAACCAGGAGCCACGGTGAAAGCCCAAAAAGGTACTTTCCCGGTTGTCGGATGGCCAGGGTTGAAGAAAATTTCATTTAAGCCCTCTTTTGCAGGGTAATTTCAAATTAGCCCTTTGGGTTTTTTTGACCCGACATGTCATGCCTTTTGAGTAGTTTTTTTGCACTTTGTTTTTTTCTTCAATGTGGCATTGTAGATTACACAATAAATCAAGCTTGTTATGAAATAACGAAACTTGGAACGAGATTTGCTGATAGTCAAAGCACAGGTTCTGTAAAAAATGATGCCGTGGGTATGACGAACCAATTGCACAATACATTTTGTTGGCTGTAGCCATAAGGAATAAAAAGATGCTCGAACACTACTTCATGAAATTATCTCATTGGGAAGCGTGGATACTGGGACTCATGTTACTTGCCATTATTGTGCCCGGTGTTTTTATCTTCAGCCAAAACAGAAAAAAGATTTCACGAAATTGCGACAGGCTTGATTCTCTGGAAATATTAAAATCGCGGCTGGCTCGTGGTGATATATCTGTAGAAGAATTTAATACACTCAGGGGCTTCCTTGATATCAAATAATATCTCAGCGCAGTATTGCGGCACAAGAAACAGCAAAGATGGCTGTGGTTCAGGCAGGCATGCCGTCTTTGTCATCATCCAGATGATTGCTGCCCGTTTTTTCAGGGCCTCCTTCCATCCAATGCAGATAGTATCTGATGGCAGCAGAGGTGTACTTGAATCAGCTGGCGCTTCAGGTAAAAATTCCGAGGCGAAACTGGCCGTCACAACTGCCCCTTGAGCGGCAGCCTGTTCTTGCCATGCAGCACCACTATGTGACTAGCGGCTTGTCTGACCTGGCAAATGCACTCTATGCTGGCTTGTTTCACAAACAGTCACAATAAGACTGACGTTGTCACTACCGCCACCATCAAGGGCGGCCTGCAACA
>JAQVZK010000123.1 GCA_028708195.1 Desulfovibrio sp. | reverse complement strand
AAAAATTATGCTGTTCGTGTGGGTTGCCAGAACGAAGCGGAATATTGATTCACGTAGATGAGACGTGCAGGACAGGCAATTTGCATAATCAGAAAGGCTTTGAGGCAGGAACATAAAATTTTATTCGCATGGCCTGGGCGGTATTTTATTCGCATGGCCTGGGCCGCGTCTTATTCGCAGGCCGGGCGCATGCTGCGCCCGGGTGCGTTACCCGTGGTGTTTGCCGGGCAACGTATGCAGCGCGCCGACGAGGCTTTGCATGGTGCGCGTCACACAAAAAAGGTATGGAAATTCCATACCTTTTTGGCCATCTTGCCGAAGCGAGAAGGCATACCCGTTACCGCTGCCTCTGGTGGGTTCACTTATACACGTCTTGCGCCGCAACCGGGGCTTCAATCGCGCATTCGGTCTTTCTGTTTTTTACCGGGCATGACTCAAGCCGACAGCACGTCGAGCGCGGTTTGGCGTACCGTGCGTCAATATCGCTTTCATGTTGCGCATCCATTACCGGTGAATACAGGCAGATCCTGTTTTTGCCCAGGCGCTTGGCTTCGTACATGGCAACATCTCCACGCCGGACAATCTCATCTTTGTCGATGCCGGGTGTGTCTGCCACCACGACGCCTATGCTGGCGGAAAAATTTGTCCAAGGGGTATTTTTTGAAAAAATGCCTCTCATTTTCTTCAGCAATCGGTTTGCCCGGCTGATCATGTGCTCAGCGCTGTGGATTCCCGCCAAATACAGAACAAATTCATCGCCGCCCATGCGGACGATGAGAGCCTCGGCAAAGCTTTCACGCAAAAGCCGGGCTGTCAGTTTCAAGGCTTCGTCCCCGGCGTGATGGCCATAGGTATCGTTGATGCCTTTGAAATTATCCAGGTCTACAAAAAGTAACGCCGATCCGACACCGCTGGTTTCTGGCAGCTTGCTGTAAAAATATCTTCTGTTGAACAGCCCGGTGAGCCCATCGGTATTGGCGTTGCGCTCCAACTGCTTCTGGGAGTTGCGCTCAGCTGTTACGTCTCTGTATACGACAAGCACGCCGATGCGGTTTTTAAATATATCCAGGATTTCTCTTTCGCAAGACTCAAGAACTATTTCTTTTCCGCTGACTTTAGACCGAACTTCCAGTACTTCGCCCAACTGTTTCAGCTGGTATTTTTTGATAGCAAGCTTGCGTAAACGGGAACGGTTGCTGCCAATGATTTCTTTCGCGTCCACGAACTGAAAAAAATCCAGAAATTCCTGGTTAGCGTTAACTATTATATTTTTCGCATCCAAAATCATGGCGGCAAAAGGGAGGTTTTGCAGGATTATCTCAACCTCTGCGCACGAGTTCGTAATGTCTGTCATGTCACAGGCAATGCCTACCGTGCCCACGATGATGCCTTCATCGGAAAAAATGGGTGATTTGCGCGTTTTGAACTGCCGCATACCCAGATTGGTTTTTATACTCTCGTCAAATACACAGGTTTCAGCCCGCGCGATGACTTCTTTTTCAGTTTCAAGGCATACGTATTCACTTGCGGCGTATTCGTCCGGTTCAATGTCCCATATATAGTAGTGGCCGCGCCCTGTGACATCCTCTTTGTTTTTTTTCACAACCTGGCAAAAAGCGTCATTAACCTTGAGGTGTGCACCACGTATGTCTTTAAACCAGACCAGGTCGGGGGTTGTGTTAATGGTCGTTTCCAGGCAGTGCTGCAGCAACATGTATTTTTTATGCAGGAGTGCGCTGTGCAACACGTTGCTGATTCGCATGGCGAAAGCTGCCGGGTTTTCAGGCAATGGCCAAATATCGTCCAGCAGGGAAATCAAGCTGTTCGGCAGGGTAGCTGCTTGTTGCAAAGAGTCTATCAGGATAATCCGCGCTGTGGGCTTGACCATCTTTTTGAGGTCGGGCAATGAGGCAAGATGCTCGGGGCCAAGAAAATAAACATCTTCTCTGTCCAGAGCCGCCGCAGGAAGGGAGTGCACTTCGGCGCTGAAGGATATTTTGTGTCTGAAATCCGCGTTAGCTTGCAGGGCTTTAAAAGCGCTTTCAAGGAGCGGCTCTGCAGAATAGAGGCTGATTCGCAATAGACAGTGGAACATGGAATGCCCCCATTGCAAAGCTGTACTGTATTAGATGGTATATGCTATATATAGTTATCTTACTAAAACAGATTGCAACATGTCCAGTAGAGGATGAAAAATCTTTTTTTGAGTGTGTGAAAACAAATGTCGGCTGGTCGGAACTGTAGCGGTTTGGCGGGCGGCATGAACCTGACCCGGCCGTCCGGGGAGGGGAGACTGGTCAGCTCAAAGCGGTGATGCGCAGCTTTTCTGCATTCAAAAGCCCAAAGGCCCGCGCTGCTGTGGCGGCGCAGAATACAAGGGCGAAACCCCTGACGTTATCCAGATGGATGAAGAAGTTAACATTAAATCATACATCAACAAAAACGGAAAACAGTCATATCTTGCGTGCTATATGCGATCACATATAATTCCCCCCGCCCCACGATTGACGCTTACATTAAGCATGCAAATAATGGGTAGCCAGGCAACAGCCTGACTACCCATTATTTTGTATATTTGGTCGGAGTGAAAGGACTCGAACCTGTATTTAAAAATACCTGGAGTGCCTATTTGGCAGAAAACTGGTCGTAGGCCTCAAGGATTTTAGAGGAATACACCAATGCGGCACCGGCGTTCAGGTTAATGGCTACAGCCAGGGTTTCCAGCAGTTCATCGCGGCTTGCCCCAGCTTTTACGGCGGCGTCTGCGTGTACGGAAATGCAGCCTTCGCAACGTGTTGTTGCGGCAACAGCCAGAGAAATAAGCTCACGGGTTTTTTCGTCCAAAGCGCCCTTGCTCGATGTAGCCTTACCCAGAACACCCAAGGCGTCTATGATGCCTGTGTTGCCTTTAGCCAGCTTGCCGATTGTGCCCATGCTTGCATCAAGGGAGTCTTTCCAGTTTGCCATGTTTATCTCCTGTGGATGTCTATGGTAGGCTAAATGGTTTCTTGAGTTTGTTCTGTAACGCTTTGCACTAACTTCTCAATCAAGTAGTAAATGAGGCAGGTCGTCAAATTCGGACGCCATACGAGGCGGCAAAGTGTCGTCCCCTTTCTATCAGTTCTTTTCTGACGAAAGCTGCTGGTGAAAGATAGCCAGACACAGTCTGACGCCTTATCCTGTTCGCTTACCCAGGCTTGGACAGGAACCCCTGCCATCTTGTCGATACCGTTTGCCCCAGGTAGACAATGTTTTTGAGCAAAGTGACAGTCCGCGTGCCGCTTCAGACACGCCAAATCCCTCATCAACCATTATACTCACGGCTTGCTGTTTCGATTCCTGTGTACAGCGACCTCGTGGTGTTTTTGTCATGCTCCCTGCTCAATGCGTATGAACTATGCGTCCATTTTTTCCAGCCTGCCTCGTTTGCTTAGCCTTTTTTTCAAATTTTCCGCAACAGTTTCCGGGTTCAAAGGGTTGCGGGCAATTCCACTTTCCATGGCTGCTTTAGCCGTGGCTGCTGCCACTCGAGGGGCTACTTCGTCATTAAGGGTTGAGGGGATGATATAGTCGGCACGAAGATCTTCAGGTTTAATCATATCAGCAATGGCATAGGCTGCAGCTATTTTCATTGTATCGTTGATGTCTGTGGCCGCAACGTCCAGCGCACCGCGAAAAATACCGGGAAAGGCCAACACATTGTTGATCTGGTTAGGGCAGTCAGAACGTCCCGTTGCCACAACCTTGGCACCCGCTTCAGTGGCGCGTTGGATGGGCCATATTTCAGGAACGGGGTTGGCCTGGGCAAAAACTATGGGATCTCTGCCCATGCTACGAATCATATCTTCATTGAGGGTGTCTGGTGCGGAAACGCCGATGAAAACATCGGCGCCCTTGATGGCCTCGGCCAACCCCCCTTTGATTTTCTGCGGATTGGTGCAGCGGGCGATGTCTTCTTTATAGGGATTCATGCCCTCGGTGCGTCCTTGCCAGATAGCCCCCCGCGAATCACACATGATGACATTTTTCAGGCCAAGGGCCATGAGCAGCTTGATTATGGCAATGCCGGCGGCCCCTGCACCACTGGTGACAACGGTAATGTCGTTCAGTTTTTTGTTTACAAGCTTGAGGGCGTTGATAAGCCCGGCCAGAGTGACAACCGCTGTGCCGTGCTGGTCGTCATGAAAAATCGGGCCTCTGAAAATACCGTTTTTCTTCAAACTGTCTTCAATGATAAAGCATTCTGGAGCCTTGATGTCTTCAAGGTTGACGCCGCCGAATGTGGGAGCCATAAGCTCCACCAACTCTACGATTTTGGCCGTGTCTTTGGTATTGACGCAAATCGGAAAAGCGTCCACATCGCCAAAGGTTTTGAACAGCAGAGACTTGCCTTCCATAACGGGCATTGCGGCGGCGGGGCCGATGTCGCCCAGGCCCAGAACTGCTGTGCCGTTGGAAACCACGCAGACAAAGTTGGAATGATTCGTGTAAACGTCGAGCGTTTCAGGCTGGCGATGAATCTCCATACAAGGCTCGGCCACACCGGGTGAGTAGGCCAGGGTAAGGTCGTCGTTATCGCGCACGGGAACCTTCACGCGTACCTCAATCTTTCCCTGATATTTCTTGTGCATGGCCAGAGCTTCATCGCGCAGATTCTTGATACGGGACATGATACACTCCTTGTCAGATATGCGGTGCTTCCGGGCGAGGGTTTTGCTGTGCAAATTGGCTGCACCCATGTCGGCTATGGGCTGAAGCAGGCAGTTTGTTACTATACGGAACACGTTGTCATTCCATCGCATATAACGACTCGCTATATGCGAAAATTCATTTGCCTCACTGCATTCGGCGGGATGAAAGCACACCGGATGTTAGACAGTGTCGTCATGAGAATCATTGTATAAAAGACCTGTTTTCTTTTATAGAACTAGAAAATTCATCTCGTGACGATACGCCCTAGAAAATTTAGCCTTTCATATGAACTTTGCCGTCTCTTACCCAGTACCTCAGGCCATTGTGTTTTTGTAATATTTCAAAGGTGTCATCCAGAGCTGAGGAGTCTTGGGCGCGAAAGCGAATTTTTACCTGACGCATGCCGTTGTCAGCGGCGGCCGAAAGCACGGAAATAACACTCATGCCGTTGGTCTTGAGGGTATCCAGAATTTCGCGGATGGTTCCAGGCTGGTTGGGGAGCATAAAGCCTGCCTCTTCTCCGCCCTGTTCCGCGCCGCTCATATTGAGCAAAGCGTGAAAGACATCCCATCCCGTAATAATACCTACAAGCTTGTCTTCATCGTCGGTAACAGGCAGGCAGGCCACATGCCGGTCAAACATGACTTTGGCAGCCTGTTCTACAGTATTGTTGTAGTTGATGACCACAGGGGCAACCACCATAACGTCCTTGACCTTTGTTTCGGCCATCATGTCCAAGGCTTCAAGGATTTCATATCCGGTGGTGTGTTGCGGGGCGAACGCTTTCAGGTCCGAGGAAGAAATGAGACCCACAACGATCTTGTCCCTGTCAACCACGGGCAGATAGTTGATGCGATTGTCCTTCAGAAGTTTTTTGCATTGCAGCAGGGAGGTGTCAGGCATGACGGTGATTACGTTGGGCTTCATCCAATCTAATATAAGCATGGCATCCTTCCTTTTGGCGGGGAGGCGTTCTCCCCGCCAGACAGAGAATTCTGGACGTATGCGATGCGGCCCCGAAGCTACGGGCTTCTGGCCGGGCGCGTGGTGCCAGCGGGTCAGCTCTTGGCGCAGCTGCAACCACAGCCCTGCATTTTTTTGCGCAGGGCTTCAGGCAGAATACCCCGCACCGACTCCAGGCTGACCATGCGCCGCATGATGCCGAGTTGGTCTTGCAAGGGAAGTTGTTTGGGGCAGACGCTGTCGCAGGCCAACAGGCCCATGCAGCCGAATACGCCGCTGTCATCGCCAATGAGTTCATAATAATCCGCAGGGGTGCGGTTGTCACGCGGGTCAATGTAAAAACGCGCCATACGGTTGATGGCCGTGGCCCCAATGAATTCTTCACGCATGCGGGCTGTGCCGCATGCGGCCACGCAGCAGCCGCATTCGATGCATCTGTCCAACTCAAAGATTTCTGTGGCCAGGTCGTTGCTCATACGTTCTTCCTGAGCGGCGGGGTCGAAATCCTTGTTGGTGTGTATCCACGATTCGATTTTTTTGCCCACATGGCGAAACCACGTACCCGTGTCCACAGAAAGGTCGCCAAGCAGTTTGAAAACCGGCAGAGGGTGCAGGGTTATGTGGTCTGGCAGGTCGCGGGTTTGCGTATGGCATGCCAGGCCGGGCCGCCCGTTGATAACCATGCCGCAGGAGCCGCAGATGCCAGCGCGGCAGCAAAAATCGAACTGCAGGGAGGCGTCGTGTTTTTCCCGTATGAGATTCAGCGCGATAAAGAGGGTCATGCTGGGGTGCTCTTCAAGCTGAAATGTCTGCATATGCGGGTATGAAGCGGAGTCCAGCGGGTTGTAGCGAAAGATTTCAAATGTGAGATTGCGTCCCATAATACCCTCCCTTAGCCTTTTTGATCGTAAGAGACGATCTGGTCTTCGCTGATGTCGCCGGAGATGATCTTGCCGCCGCCATAACCGCGATCACCGGGAGGCAGGATATAGAACGGCGTAGCCGGTTCGTATTTGAGTGTGGGCAGGCTGTCGCCTTCCTTCCAGTAGGCAAGGGTGCGGTTGAGCCAGTCTTTGTCGTTGCGTTCAGGGTAGTCTTCGCGGGCGTGCGCGCCGCGGCTTTCTGTGCGCATAAGCGCCCCATACGCCGTGCACAGGGCCAGCTTGAGCATGCCGGGAACCCGCAGGGCCATAGAAAGCTCCGCATTGGGGCCGGGTATGTTGCCGCTTGCCAGGCGCATGTTGCCGCAACGCTCCAGCAGTTCCTGCAGTTTGTCCACGCCAGCCTGCAGGTCTTTGGCATTACGGAAGATGCCCACATACTCCATCATGGTGTCCTGCATTTCATTGCGCAGGGTGTAGCAGTCATCACCTGTGCCTCGCAG
>JAQVZK010000122.1 GCA_028708195.1 Desulfovibrio sp. | reverse complement strand
CTCAGCTTTCACAGACGGGCATGACGTTTGCCGACACAGCCATTGCCGGTCAGTACAGCGCCGAACATATGGCGGCTGTGGCTGTTGGCAGCAGTGTGTGGATTCCTGTGGCCCTGCTGGGTATTGGCTGCCTGTTGGCCCTTCCGCCCTTGAGTGCCCAGATGATCGGGGCCGGTAAACCAGAAAAGGCGGCGCATCTTTTGCGCCAGGGCTTGTGGTTGACCCTGGGCCTGAGCATTGTGCTCATGAGTTTTTTTTATTTTGCCTCGGGGCGGATGGAGTCCTTTGGGCTGGAACCAGAAATGGCGCGCATTTCTGGGGGGTTTTTGCGTGCCATCATGTGGGGCTTGCCCGGGTTCATGCTTTTTGTGAACCTGCGTAGTTTTCTTGAAGGTTTTGCTCGAACCCGCCCGGCCATGATTATAGGTCTCATTGGCTTGACCATCAACGTGCCGTGCAATTTCATTTTTATTTACGGCATGTTCGGCATGCCAGAACTGGGGGGGATCGGATGTGGCGTGGCCACGGCCATCAGCTTTTGGGTGATGGCTTTGGGCATGCTGTTTTACGTTCGGCGCGATGCACAAAGTACCTGTCTGCGGCCATTATTTGCGCCTTTGTGGCGCAAGGCTTCCAGAGCAGTGCTGGGCCATGACGAAAACGCGCAGCCGCGCTTTGACGCCCCCCTGGTCTGGCGTGTGCTGCGCATCGGCACGCCTGGCGCTCTGGCTCTGTTTTTTGAAGTTTCGCTTTTTGCCGTCAGCGCCATACTGCTGGCTCCGCTGGGAACCGTCATGGTGGCGGGGCATCAGATAGCGCTCAACTTTGGTTCGCTGGCCTTTATGATTCCCTTGTCCCTGTGCATGACCGTCACCATCCGCGTGGGGCGCTGCCTTGGGGCGCAACAGGTTGAACGGGCCAAGCTTGTGGCGCGAACTGCGTTAACTCTTAGCGTGGTCTTTGCCCTTGTGATTGCCTGCGTTACAATTCTGTTTCGCCAAGGCATTGTGCGCATTTACACTGATAACCCCGAGGTCACGGCCCTTGCCATGCACCTCTTGCTTTTTCAGGCGGCGTATCAGGTGGTGGACGGCCTTCAGGTGACGGGAATTGGCATTTTGCGCGGCTATAACGACACGCGCATCATTTCCATCATCTGCTTCATAGCCTACTGGGTAATAGGATTGCCCCTGGGCTTCGTGCTGGCGCGCACGGATCTGCTGACTCCGTATATGGGGGCACAAGGCTTTTGGATAGCCTACATAGTGGCCCTTGGGTTTGGAGCCCTGTGCTATCTGTTGCGGGTGCGCTTTCTGCACGGGCTTGCATCGGCGACTGTGCTTGTGCGGGTTCGCCGGTAGGGCTGAGGCTCTTCTTGCGGTGGGGTAGTCGGTAAGGCTATGGCTTGTGGCGGCGGGCCATCTGCCATGTGTACCTCATCACTGACAGCAGGTCGCCAAGCCCTGGCTTGCGGCTGCCCTTGTCACTGTCGGCGGCTTCGTCCATTGGCTCCAGCGGGGATATGCCGTCCTCTATCTGAGGCTCTTTGGATTTTCCTCTTGCGCCCTGGGCCTGCATATCCGACTCCATATCTGCAGATTCAGCTTTGCCCTCCCCCCATAGGGCGACGGGAAGGACAAATGCGCTGCTTTCATTGAACTGTTTATTCTGCGCGGCGCTGCCTGACCGGGAAGAAACCGCAGTTGCGGCCCCTGCGCCTGCCGAGGCTTTTGTAACGTCTGTCTCTTTAATGCTTTCGGCATGTTCTGCGTTTTCACGCTGACGAGCCGATTGACGGGCTGCCAGCCACTGGTTTTCAGCCGCTTCTTGCCGTTTCTTTTCTTCTTGCTGCCGGGCGAGGTTTTCCAGATTTGAACGGATGGCCTGCGTCAGGGGGCCCGCAGCCATACCCATTACGCGCCCAAGGCTTGTCTCAAGCGCCGCCAGCATATGTTGCGGTTCATCAGCCACAAGAAAGGTCTGGGCGACGCGCTCGGCGAGCTGCTGCCGTGGGGTAACGTCATACCCCTGAGAAAGCACTTCGGCGGCTTTGTCGTACTGACCATGACGCAGCATTTGAAATGTTTCAGCAAGAAAGGGGCTCTTGGCCTCCGGGTCTTCCTTGAGCAAGCCAGCATATACAGCCCGCGCCCGGTGCCAGTGGCGAGCTTGAACAAAAGTGGTTGCGGCCTGCCCAAGATAATGGCGGTACCGTGCCATATCCCCCTTGCCTTTCCAGGCAACAGCCATACCCAGTTCGGCGTGCCCCTGAATAAAAGCGCCGCGCAGTGCGCGCTGAAATGCATTTATGGCAAGATTCCACTGGCGTTGCTGCAGGCATTGCATGCCAACGCGAAAATAGTCCTCTGGTTCGCGCACGGGCTTGAGCAACAGGCCATAGGTGGCAAGGGCCTGATCAAAAGAACTGGTGTCTGTGTAGTGCTGCGCAGCCTCAAGCTGCTGCAAACCAGGACGCGATGCCGTCAGCGACTCAAGATGGGCCTTGAGAACATTGATGGAATAGGGACGCGCCAGCAGGGCGCTGGCCCCGCAGCCCAGGGTCTTGAGTTGCTCCACCTCGCCGTCACTGGGCAGAATAAGTAAAATGGGCAGGTCAAGAAGCAGGGGATGCTGACGCAAAATCGCGCAGAACTGCTCGCCGTCTATGTCAGCCAACCTCTGCGTGCAAACGACCACATCAGGCATGAAGGGCATTCGCGCTACATCAAGACCAGCCAGCATGCGGGCCGCGTCTATGCCCGACGTCATGCAGTCCACCCGGCTGGCCCCGGCATCGCGCAAGGCACGACGATCAAGGCTGGCCAAAGAGTCGCTTTCGCTGAGAAGAAGAATATTCAGGGGGGTGGGGCGGGTCATGTCGATCCTTACGGGCAAGGGGCAAATGCCACTCTGGAGCAGATTAACTTCAAGACAGTGTTGCCTGAAAGGCGCTGCCTTTGGAAACTCCGCTTCGGGTCAGGAGACTCCCTATAGCATGCTGAACAAGAATAAAAGGTTTAAGGGGTAGGTCGTGGGAAGATATCTTTTTGCAAGGCGCACTCCCCACAAGGCATTTCAAAGTAACGGTGCTCTGGGTGTAAAAATATGCAACGGGCCGGTGTCCGCCGTGTTCTTGCACAAATCCTATAGTGGTGTGGCTCAGTAGGCAAGCAAATCAGCGTGCAAAGGGGATGATGCGGGCGTGTCGCACGGCGGAGCCCTCCTGATACTCCTCATTTGCCATGACAGCATATGTGGCGTGGCAATACGGGCATTGCAGGGCTTTATGCGAGCGCTCAAGCCGGATGAGGCCGCCCTCGCTTTCATAGCAATGGGGGCAAAACGGCCCCTGCCGCAGAGTATCGGTGAACAGCCAGTAGAACCCGTCTTTGGCTTCAAGATTCTCTTTAAGAACGGCCGCGTCTTCCAGTGTTTTCAGGCGTACTTGGAGCAAGCTGATTTCGTCACGAAGCGCAATGCAACGAGATTGAACTTCCATGAGCAGATGACGCGCTTTACGATATTGCCCCGAAGCAAAGAGATCATTTATTTCTTTGAAAAGGCGATAGTTCAGCATGTTTTTTTCCCTGTTATGCCATCTATTCGGAACAGAAGAAAAAACCTTTAGGCTGGGGCTGGTTGGATTTTTGTTAGTTATATGAAAAATAAGTACATTTTTTCATGGGGTTAAGTTGTCTAGAAAAATTATAGGATTTTCTGACGGGGGGAGCTACATTTTACGCCGTGAAATGGGTTCAAGCGAACGCAGCAATTCACGAAAGCGGCGGTCTTCTTCGGGGTCAATATTGTCGGGCAGGCTCGTGCCGCGCAAAAGCTGACTGTGCAGGATGTCAGCCTCCTTGCGGGCTCCGGCCTTGCGTACCACACCGGTAGCCGCGTCAGGCACGGGCGACAAAACCTCTTCGTGCAGTCTTTGCTCGGCCTTTTCCTGAGCTTCGGCAGCCCGGCGCAAAACGTCTTCATTGACCATGATGGGCGCTTTGGCCCGCATTGCCAGGGCAATGGCGTCTGACGGGCGACAGTCCACGCGCACGCGGCCTTCTGGCCCGCCAAGTACCAGCAGGGCAAAAAAAACGCTATCCTTGAGGTCGGTGATCTCCACCCGCGTGAGGGATGCCTTGAGCGCCCCAAGTGTCATAAGCAAAAGATCGTGGGTAAGTGGGCGCGGCAGACTCTCTTTGTTGAGCACAAGGGATACGGTCATCGCCTCCATAGCGCCAACCCAGACAGGCAGAACGGTTTCTCCGTCCACTTCGCGCAGAATAACAATGGGAGTTTTTGTCTGCGGGTCAATGGTCAGGCCGAAGACATGCATCTCTACCATGGCTCCCCCGTGCGTACGGCCATCAGGCTGTGCTTTTTGGCCTCAGCAATGCGTACCGAAACAAGCTTGCCTGTGTGGTCGGTATCTGCCGGTAATGGCACATGAACCGGCACGCCATAAGGGTCACGCCCCTGCCAACTGGGTTCTTGCCCTTCACCGCTCTTGGGGCTTGGGCCTTCGAGCAGAAGAGTGGTTTGCTCCTCAGCCTTTTTGCGGTCAGCAAGCCAGCGCGCGCCCAGTTCGTCCTGCAGGGCTTGCAGGCGGAGCAGACGGTTCTGGGCAACGTCTTGCGGTATTTTGTCAGGAAAAAGTGCCGCGCGGGCACCGGGCCGGTCTGAATAAATGAATGAAAAGCTGGACATGAAATTACAGGCCCGCATCATGTCCAGTGTTGCCTGAAAGTCCTCTTCAGTTTCGCCAGGAAAGCCGACAATAAGGTCAGTGGACAGGGCAATATCTGGCCTTGCGCTGCGTAGGTTTTCTACCAGGTGCAAAAAGGCTTCACTGTCGTAGCGGCGGCGCATGTTCTTTAACACCGCATCGGAGCCAGCCTGAAGGGGAAGGTGCAAGCGGGGACACAGTTGGGGCAGCCCTGCAAATGCCGCCACATCTTCAGGCCCCATATCCTTGGGGTGCGGGGTTACGTAGCGCAGGCGCTCAAGGCCGGGCAGGGCCGCCACCTGGCGCAAGAGCTGCGCAAAGCTCGTTCCATCACCGCTTTTATCCTGACCAAAAGCGTTGACGTTTTGACCTAGCAGGCTGATTTCTCGTGCCCCTTTGTCAAGAACCGCGCGGCACTCTTCAAGAATGGCCGTTGAGGAGCGCGATTTTTGCCGTCCCCGCGTGAAGGGGACGATACAGTAGGCGCAAAAGTTGTCGCAACCCTGCATGATATTGATGTAGGCCACAGGCCCGGAAGGAGCTGTGGCAGCTTCTGGCCCGGCTTCGCGTTCCACATAGTGGCTTGTGAAGTCCAGGAGTGAAAGGCGCAAGGTCGGTTCTTCCAGCAGGCGTTCAATGGCAGCCGGGGCCCCACTGATGCCGTCACTGCCCGCTACCAGGCGCACCTGCTTTTCTTTTGCAAAAAATGCTTCGCCCAGTTGTTGCGCCACACAGCCAGCCACGCCCACCAGAACGCCGGGATTGCCCCCGGTAACCTGGCGGATACGCCCAAGAGCGCTGATGACTTTTTGTTCCGGCTTTTCGCGTACCGAACAGGTATTGACCACAACCACCTGAGCTTCCTCAAGGGGCGCTTCGGTAAAACCGCGCACAGTGAGGGCACGCCCAAGCCACTGGGAGTCGTGCACATTCATCTGGCAGCCGAATGTTATGATATGGTAGGTTTTTTCAGTCATGGCGATTATTGTTCGATATCCAGATCAGCCTCGTACATGCCGGTAGCCCCCTCTTCTTCAAGAGCGGCAACGCGGTCTTCCAGCCAGTCAAGTACGGCGCGGGCCGTATGGTAGTTGAGCAGAACACGACTGTGAATGCAGCGGGTAACTTCGCGCAAATCGTCCTCACCGGGCACCATCTCATGGCCAATGGAGCCGTCCGGAGCAACAAGCTGCTCTGAAAATGCCGGCAGCGAATCGCTTTCATGATAGAAGTTTATTTCTATTTCGCCCTGAGGATTAATGCCTCCCCATACGCCGTGGGCCGTTTGAAGGCGGGCCTCTTTGTCCATATTGTATCTGTACCGTATTTTGGCCGGATGTGCGTTTGGCTTGTTCATGCGCCTTCCTTTACCTTTCGTGTATGTATGGGGCTATGGCATATGATAAAAAAGCGGCTCTGCCAAGTAAAGCTGCTTTCAGGTCAATGCCAGCCTGATTGCGTCTGCCCGTAACCTGAGGGTGGGGCAGTGAATATCATTTTGTCTGGCCCCTCTTGAAAATAGCCGAAAAACATTGGCGCACCTGCATAAACTTGGCTCAATTTGTGCGCAGGGGCCTTGACGATACCCGGCCCTTGGTTAAACTATCAGTGGGGCATATGCGCATCCGTCAGTCGGGCGTAAACCTGTTTCAGTGACGGCGAAAAGCCGTTCTTTATTTCATTGAAGGAGTGTATGTGAGCGAGGTAAGCAGCACGGGCGTGAAAGAACACAACATTCAGCCCTATTTTGATATGGAAGGTTTTTTGGTCATGAGCCAGGAGACCCGCCTTGGTGGGGCAGTTTTGGAACGCCTGGTCGAATTGTGGGGGCAGTGGTTGCCGCAACTTAAAGTGCGCGAGATCAACACTGGCAAAATTTCGTATCTGGCAATCTGGCTTCCAGAAGAAGTGGAAGTTGACGTGGATGAGGCTTGGGAAAAATCCGCTTCTGACGGGTTTATGATAAATAATCTGGCACAATTCATGTGCATGAGCGCTGTGCAGATGGTGCTGCCTCAGGTGGAGGACGCAGGCTGTGCGCCTTCGCCCAGACCCACAGAATCATTGAAGGCTATTTTGGCCGATCTTGGGCTGGAATACAAGCCCGGTGGAACACTGCTGGCACGACGCTACGCGGTTGTGACGCATTTTCCTTTTCGCGGTGGCTGCGAAATCTGCCATTTGCAGGACCAATGCCCCAAGGGGCAGGGGCAGGCAGAGAGCGCGAGCGTTCTTTTGCCCGGCTATGAGCACGGCAAGGATGACGGCACCTTCAATTAAGAAAAGCCATTGGGCGCAGCCTGCACAGGCCGCGCCCAATGGCTTTTAGCG
>JAQVZK010000121.1 GCA_028708195.1 Desulfovibrio sp. | reverse complement strand
CGTGCGGATGTCGTGGCTCAAGCGCGCCATAAAGGCGCTCTTCATGCGGCTGGTTTCCTCTGCCAGCCAGCGGCGACGCGTGAGACTAAGGGTGAGGCCCCCGATGGCAAGAACGCCCGTCAGCCCCAACAGGGAATAAAGCAGGCGCATGTTGCGCTGCTGTTTCCCGGCATTGTGCAGGTAGGCGTCTGCGTCCTGACTGACGCTGATGCCGCCAAGCACTTCACCCGCCTGCCGCCCCACATGGCAGCGCAGGCAGCTTTGCTGCGCCACAAGCACGCTGAGCAGACGCAGCTTCCCCTGCCCATCCTCGCCGGGAGCACTAAAAATTTCACGCGAGTCTTCGGTACACTGGGCAAGAGCGCCCGATTCCCAGTCATCGGCCTTGTTTTCCGGGCGCAGGGGCACGTTGCTGATAATGCTTATGCCTATGCCCGGTTCAGAATTGCGCTCGGCCAACTGGCGGCTCATGTACGCGGGGTTCATGAGCACAAGTGTGCGGCCGTCCTCGGAGGCAAGGGTGCGTTCATTCTCCGGCAACCAGGGGTTGGGCTGGCCATATGCGCTTTGCAGCACATACACGCCGCCGTGGGCCGCATTCCAATTACGCGCGTCCATAAGTTGTCGCGCAACGGTTGAAAGTCTGGTATGCTCCAACTCAAGTCTGTGGGCTTCGTCCACCTGTGCGGCCTGCCGGTAGAGCGCAAGGATGAGCACAAGCCAGAAAAAACAAGCCAGTAGGGGAACCCAGATGACCGGACCGCTTTTTTTCGCGTCTGTCGATGTCATAAAACCCTCATGTGATACACGGGACAGAAGCCCAATAGTTGTCATTTTTTTATGAATTTTGTCATTTTTGTCTGAATATTTCAACGCCGCCTTTTGCCTCCTGATAAAAAAATCACATAACCATCAAGTTTATCAAAGTTTTTTATTCACAAAAATTTATATATAAATGGTACGCTTCTTGATGATATATGGATCGTACGTGCGGCCATAAAGGCTGTATTTAGGACGGTTTGCCTGAATTAAAGCAGATTGGCAGTTAAAATGCGTACCTGCCCGCGCGGCTTTTGTAAGAGCCCGTGCCACAAGGTGCTCGCAGGGCAAGCGTGCTTTGGCCGCTACGGGCAAAGACAGCAGAGATGCCTCGCCTGCCGGGCCGGCACGTTAGTGTGAAATGCTTTAATGGACCGTCCGGCGGCCCCGCAAGGCCGCCAGCGCTCATGACGAGGCGGGCTGCCAAGCCTGCACCGTGGACGATACCCCGCCCTGAAAATGTGGGTTTTTTCAGGGCGCATCTGCACTAGGAGCGAGTGAAGGAGGCTCTATGGGTATACCCCGCAATGGACCCTGGCTAAAATGGCTGATGGGCGGCGTTGCGGCGGGCGTGGTGCTGATGGGAGTTCTGGCGTATGCCATGACGACCACAGACCAACGACCGTTTTGCGCCAGTTGTCACATCATGCAGGAGGCTGCGGTTACCCAGAAGATGGGTACGCACGCCAAACTTTCCTGTAATGATTGCCATGCCCCGCACAATCTTTTGGTCAAGTTGCCGTTCAAGGCAAAAGAAGGCCTGCGAGATGTGGTGGGCAACATTATGGGACACGACATCCCGCGTCCTTTAAGTCTGCACACGCGTGACGTGGTAAACGCCAACTGCAAGGCGTGCCATGCCCAAACCAACATCAACGTGGCCAGCATGGACACCAAGCCCTACTGTGTGGACTGCCACAGGGGCGTGGCCCACATGCGCATGAAGCCTATCAGCACAAGGACGGTAGCCTATGAATAAGCGAATTGTGACCACGGCCCTGGCTCTGGCCATGCTGCTGGGCGTTGCTTTGCTCAGCGGCTGTCAGGATGTATCCACCGAGCTGAAGGCCCCCAAATACAAAACAGGCCTTGCGGAAACAGAAACCAAGATGACGCCTTTTAAAAAGGACTTTCCGCAGCAGTACGCCTCGTACATGAAGAACAATGAAGACAAGATCATGACCGACTTCAAAGGGTCGGTACCTTACAACAAGAATGACAACGTGAACCCCCTGCCCAAGGGCTTCAAGCATGCCCAGCCCTATTTGAAGAACCTCTGGCTGGGCTATCCTTTCATGTATGAATACAATGAAACGCGCGGCCACACCTATGCCATTGAAGACTTTGTAAATATTGACCGCATCAACCGCTTTGGCGCCGACGGCAAGGGCAACCTGCCCGCCACCTGCTGGAACTGCAAGACCCCCAAGATGATGGGATGGGTCGCCCAGTACGGCGACAAGTTCTGGTCAATGGATGTCAACGAATTCCGCGCCAAGGACAAGATCAATTCCCACGAAGAAACCGTGGGCTGCGCCAACTGCCACGACCCGGCAAATATGGAACTGCGCCTGTATTCCGAGCCCCTCAAGGATTGGCTCAAGCGCAGCGGCAAGGACTGGCAGAAGCTGAGCCGCAACGAAAAGCGTACCCTCGTCTGCGCCCAGTGCCATGTGGAATACTATTTCACCCACAAGGACAACGGCCCGGCGGGCAAGCCCGTCTTCCCCTGGGATAACGGCTTTAACCCCGAAGACATGTACCAGTACTACAAGGGCCACGGCGCCAAGGGTGCCGACGGCATGCCCGGCCCCTTTGCCGACTGGACACACGCTGCCTCCAAGGTGCCCATGATCAAGATGCAGCACCCCGAATACGAAACCTTCCAGGACGGCCCCCACGGCGCTGCCGGGGTTTCTTGCGCAGACTGCCACATGCAGTACGTGCGTGAAGACGGCAAAAAGATATCCAGCCACTGGATGACCTCGCCCATGAAGGACCCCGAAATGCGCGCCTGCCGCCAGTGCCACGCCGACAAGACCGGCGAATACCTGCGTCAGCGAGTGCTTTACACCCAGCAAAAGACATTTGAACAGCTGCTCAAGGCGCAGGAAGTATCCGTCAAGGCTCATGAAGCCGTACGTCTTGCCAATGCCTATGAAGGCCAGCGCGCGCCCAACTACGAAGCCCTCATGACAGAAGCGCGCGAGATGGTGCGCAAGGGCCAGTTGTTCTGGGACTACGTCTCCGCTGAAAACAGTTGGGGCTTCCATAACCCGTCCAAGGCGCTCGACACCCTCATGACCAGTATGGAATGCAGCCAGAAGGCCGTTGACCTGGCCACCCAGGCCACGGACTTTGGTATCGCCCCGGCTCTCGCCAAGGATATCAAGGAACTGGTGCCGCCCATCCTGAACATGAGCCGCAAGCTCCAGCAGGACCCGGAATACCTCAAGCAACACCCCTGGACCAAGCTCCTGCCTACGCTGCCCAAGGCTGAACAGGTGTGGGAAGGCCAGGATCGCCTGACGAGCGGCAAAGACAAATAATTCCACGCAGCCACAGCCCTCCACAGGCTCTGTCTGCACAAGTCCGCCCGCGAATGCCCCTGGCATCCGCGGGCGGACCCCGTTTGCGCACCGCACCTGATAGCGCATCGCACCGGGTTGCTGACCGCACGTGGCAAGCCGCCGCACCTGATAGCCCCCGCACTTGCTGGCTGACCAATTTTGGCGGTCGCCGTATTTGGTCGTTCTCGCACTTGATAGCTCACCGCATCTTTTCTACTATGCCTGAACAAACGCCCCCAAAAACGGGCTCATGGCAACCCTCCACCGCTGGCGCGCCCCGCACCGGGGCCTGACGCGGGAGGCAAACGAGGCGCGAATGAAAAAAATTCTTGAGCCGGGCCTTTCCGGCACGTCTGAAATCACAGTCAGCGAAGATATGCTGGCCTGCTGCGTTGGCAGCGGCCTGGTGGAGGTTTTTTCCACAGCCATGATGATAGCCAGAATGGAGGCCACAGCCGTGGCCGTTGTGCAGGATGCTCTGCCAGAAGGCATGACCACCGTGGGCACAAAGGTGGATGTGGCCCATGTGGCCGCAACCCCCTGCGGCATGCAGGTGACCTTTATTGCTGAACTCACAGGCATGACTTCCAACGGTAAAGGGCTGACCTTCAAGGTCAGCGCCCGTGATGAAGTGGGACTTATCGGCGAGGGCGTTCACGAACGCGTCGTGGTGCACAAGGAAAAATTTGAAAGTCGCACCCGCCACCGCAAGGACTGCGGCTGCTGACCATAGATCACGCCTGCAAAAGGCAGACAGGTTAAAACGACTGCAAAACTTTTATCATTGACGTGTTCGCACAGATGAACACGAGGAGAACCCTTATGAGCAACCTTACTTTCCTGGGTATTTGCGGCAGTTTGCGCCGCGCATCCCGCAATATGGGCCTTTTGCGCTGCTGCGCCGCCAACCTTCCCGAGGGCGTTTGTATGGAGATTGCAAATATCTCCGCCCTGCCCTTCTATAATGAAGACATCGAAAAACCGCAGGCCGCCAAAGACCTTATTGCCCAGGTAACGGCGGCGGACGCCCTGGTGCTGGCCTGCCCGGAGTATAACTACTCCATTGCGCCTGCGCTTAAAAACGCGCTGGACTGGGTTTCGCGTGAGCCCAACCTCACCCCGCTTTCGGGCAAAGCCGTTTGCATCGTGGGTGCCGGGGGCGGCATGGGCACCAGCCGCAGCCAGTACCATTTGCGCCAGGTTTGCGTGTACCTGAACCTGCATGTGCTGAACAAGCCAGAATTGTTCTCCAATGCCTTTACCCCCAGCTTTGACGATCAGGGCAGCGTGGTGGACGGCGGCCTCACCAAACAGGTGGGGGATGTCATGCAGGCGCTGGCCCAGTGGAGCCGGCAACTGAAAAAATAAGGGGTACGCACTGCGCGGTTAGGCCGTGGACGGCAGTCTTTTTTCGGCTGCCTCTGAGCACACCTTCCGCCGCGTTTTCTCTGTAAACGAAACCCATCACGCGCCTTGTCGGTGAACAGAACCCGTCACCACATCTTGCCCGTAAACAGACCCCCGCTTCGGATCGTCGGAGTGGGGGTCTGTTTTGGCCCCTACGTGGCGGACGAATAAAAAAGCATGAGGTCGCTTGCCGCCAACACGCACCACCTGCCCTCACCGCAATAGCAACCGCTTCCTTTCCCCGGCGCCAGCCTCCCCTCGACCTCCGGGGGCAACTCTGGCATGCTGGCTTTCCAGCTACTCCTGCCCTTTTTGCCACCAGTCCATTGCGTACCCCGTGGGGCAGACGCGGGCAGATGCGAAAGGACAGGAACTAACGTACCCTGACAAATCACGACAATACGCCTGCGGCAGTACCCCTGAGGTAATCAGTATGAGCATGCTTAAAAAAGCTCTGGAGCGGGGCCTCACCCCCACCAATATCATAAACTACGCCAGCCTTCAGGTGATGACACGCTGGGGGCGCTTTTACGGTACCCTGCGCCTGCGCTGCAAGGCCCTTTTCGTGGGCGTGCCCATTGGTGCGGGCGTTACGGCCCACGGCCCGGTGGGCCTTATGCGCTGGCCGGGCAGCCACATCTCCATCGGGGCCGGGGTGAGCCTCATTTCGTCCTGGCGGCGGGCCACGGCGGCGGCCCTGGCCACGCCCGTGCGCCTGCGCACCTATGGCCCCGGCGCGCGCATTGATATCGGCCCCGGCGCGCAGCTCAGCGGCACGTCCATAACGGCCCGCTCCACCGCCATCAGCATCGGGCGGCAGGCGTTGCTCGCGCCCAACTGCATCATTGTGGATTCGGACTTTCACGCCCACTGGCCGCCCGAAGCCCGCGCCACCGAGCCGGGCATGGAAGGCGACCGCCCAGTGACCATTGGCGACTACGCCTGGATTGGCCTTAACTGCATTATTCTCAAGGGCGTCACCATTGGCGAAGGCGCCATTATCGGTGCGGGCAGCGTGGTCACCAAGGACGTGCCGCCCCACAGCCTTGCCGTGGGCTCGCCCGCGCGCGTCGTGCGCTCGCTTGTGCCGGATGAAGACCGCGCAGCCGCTGCACACGTGAATGTGCACGCGGCGGGGTTAATCACCGGGCAAGCGACCGGGCAAACCACGTCTGCCGTACAGCCCCAAACCCCGCAGGGGGGAGAATGAGCGCCTGCCACGCGGAAGCACCCCGCATGGTCGCCCCCCGCATGGATACATGATGTCTGTTGGCTCCTATATTTCCGCTCTTCTGGCTTCAGAAAAGCTTGGCGGGCAGGTCACCTGCCACCGCCTGCTGCCCGCCGCCGAGCCTCACTACGCCCAAACGCGCCTGCCCTGGCCTGCGGCCATCAGCCGTATTCTTGAGCAGCGCGGCATAGCCGGACTTTACAGCCATCAGGCTCTGGCCACAGACCACATCCGCGCCGGGCACTCCATAGTTGCGGCCACGCCCACGGCCAGCGGCAAAAGCCTGATCTACAACCTGCCCGTGCTGGAACGCCACCTGCGCGACCCCGACGCACGCGCTCTCTATCTTTTTCCTCTCAAGGCCCTGGCGCAGGACCAGCTTGCCGCCTTCAACGCTCTTACGGCCACCTGGCCCAAGGACGCCCGCCCCGCCGCAGCCCTGTACGACGGCGACACCACGGACCACTTCAGGCGCAAGATACGCCGCGACCCTCCCGCCGTGCTCATCAGCAATCCAGAGATGCTGCACCTGGGCATTTTACCCCATCACGAGCAATGGGCGGCCTTTCTTGCGGGCCTGACCCATGTGGTGGTGGACGAAGCCCATACCTATCGCGGCGTGTTTGGCGCGCACATGGCGCAGGTGTTCCGGCGGCTCAACCGTCTGGCGGGCCGCTACGGCGCAAAACCCGTCTACGTGCTGTGCACCGCCACGGTGGGCAACCCCGGCGAACTGGGGGCCGCGCTCACAGGTACCGCCTACCCCGAACCCAAGGGAAGCCCGCTTTCTGGCGAGGCAAGCGCCGCCAATCCCGCCGCGCCGCAGATAATGAACCCCGCCGCGGCGCCGCCCGTTGTCATCGACAAATCCGGCGCGCCGCAGGGGCCACGGCATTTTGTCTTTCTCAATCCGGAGCAAAGCCCGGCCACGGCGGCCATTGACCTGCTCAAGGCAGCTCTTGCGCGCAATCTGCGCACCATCGTTTACTGCCGCTCGCGGCGTATGACCGAGCTTATCAGCCTGTGGGCCGGGCAATCCGGCTCATTCTCAAGCCGCATTTCGGCCTACCGCGCGGGC
>JAQVZK010000120.1 GCA_028708195.1 Desulfovibrio sp. | reverse complement strand
AAGCATCCGTGGTCATGAAGGACCGGGTAAAACCCTCGGCATCGCGGGTGCCAATGCTTTTTACCAGTGCTAGCACCGCGTCCAGCCAGCGGTCCATCTTGAGGTGCGCGCCCACAACCCCGGTGGAAAGCGGCAATATTTCGTCCACCGCAAGGCCAGTGAGACCGGACACCATATTTTGGGTGACACGGCAATTGGCAAGCCCTTCGTCGCCAGTGCAGGCGTTGGCCTGCCCGGAGTTGGCAAGGACAGCCCGCACGGTGCCCCCGCGGTTCAGTATTTCCTGACAGACCAGCACGGGCGCGGCCTTGAAAAGGTTTTGGGTAAACATGCCTGCCAGCACGGCGGGCGTGTCGGAAACTATAAGTCCAAGGTCGTCCCGTCCAGCCTTCTTGAAATTGGCTGCGGCGGCCCCGGCCCTGAAACCCTTTGGCAAATCGTTCTGCATGGCGCTCTCCTGAAATTATGCCGTTCGCATCTGTTCCGGGTACACTACACCGGGCGCACAATATTGGCTGCGGTTATGACGCCCCCTGCCCCACACGGGGGCAGTGCCCGAACCTGTTCCGTCAGACGCAAACCTGACGAGCCGTCGATGTCGGCCCATTGTATTGCCCGCGCCTGTTCTGTCAGACACCTTCTCATTGAAAGTAACTCTTTTCAATATCTTCCGGTTGCCTGTTCTGACATTGAGGCAGCAAAAAGCTGCCTGCATGCAAGGGCTACGGCAGAAAGGCCGGGCATCGGCGGCACGAGCCGGGGCAGTATAAAACAGCTTCAGCCAAAACCAAGGGGAAGGAATCTCGCCTGTCTGGCAGATATCCTTCCCCTGTCTTCTTATGCCTTGGGCAGGTCTTACCAGCCCTGGGCATGAAGGGCACGGGCCGGCGCACCAAAGATGCGTCGGCCCGTCTGATGCCTATGTTCTGCTCTTCTGAATTTCGTCAGAAATGGCCTGGGGCACCTTTTCGTAATGATCGAACTGCATGGTGAAGGTGGCGCGGCCCTGAGTGCGCGAACGCAGGTCAGTGGCATAGCCGAACATGGAGGACAGCGGCACCTGGGCGCGCACGCTCTGTGCGCCGCCAGCGCGGGCTTCCATGCTCTGCACACGGCCACGGCGGCCATTGAGGTCGCCCATGACGTCGCCGAGGTATTCTTCAGGCGTAACCACTTCCACGTCCATGATGGGTTCAAGCAGCACAGGGCCGGACTTGTGCATGGCGTCTTTGATAGCCATAGAGCCAGCCACGTAGAAGGCCTGTTCGGACGAGTCCACTTCGTGGTAGGAGCCGAAGATCAGCTTGACCTTCACGTCCACCACGGGGAAGCCAGCCATAACGCCGGACTTCAGGGCATCGTTGATACCCTTGTCCACTGCGGGGATGTATTCCTTGGGGATGACGCCGCCGGTGATGCCGTTGGTGAACTCATAGCCCTTGCCGGGGTTGGGTTCGACCTCGATGACAACATGGCCGTACTGGCCACGGCCACCGGACTGTTTGGCATGCTTGAGGTCGGACTTGGAGGGCTTGGAAATGGTTTCACGGTAGGCAACCTGGGGCTTGCCCACATTGGCGTTCACGCCAAATTCGCGGGTCAGGCGGTCAACGATGATTTCCAGATGCAGTTCGCCCATACCGGCGATGAGGGTCTGGTTGGTTTCTTCGTCGCCCTTGACGCGGAAGGAGGGGTCTTCTTTGGCCAGCTTGTTGAGGGCGGCAGAAAGGGCGTCGCGGTCGGCCTTGGTTTTGGGCTCAATGGCCACTTCAATAACCGGCTCGGGGATATTCAGCGATTCCAGGATGACAGGGCGCTTTTCGTCGCACAGGGTGTCACCGGTGGAAGCGTTTTTGAGGCCCACCAGGGCCACAATGTCGCCCGCGCCAGCCCATTTCACGTCTTCGCGCTTGTTGGCGTGCATCTTGAGGATACGGCCTATACGCTCACGCTTGCAGGTGTTGGCGTTGTACACGGTCATGCCGGATTCAAGGAAGCCGGAATAAATGCGGAAGAAGGACAAGTGACCGATGAAGGGGTCGGAGAAAAGCTTGAACACAAGGCCGGCAAAGGGCTCTTTGTCGTTGCAACTGCACTCGATGATTTCGTCTTCCTTGCCGGGCACATGACCGGGCATGGGCGGGATGTCCACAGGCGAAGGCAAGAATTCCACCACGGCGTCAAGCAGGGGCTGCACACCCATGTTGCGGAAAGCCGAGCCGCACATGACGGGCACGATGGCACGGCCAATGGTGGCCTTGCGGATGCAGGAAAGGATTTCCTCTTCCGACAGGTCTTCACCGCCCAGGTACTTTTCGAGCAGCACTTCGTCTTCTTCAGCGACAGCTTCCACCATTTCGTGGCGCTTTTTTTCGTAAAGATCCATCATTTCGGCGGGCACGCCTTCAATGACAAATTCCGCACCCTTGCTGCTCTTGTCAAAACGGATGGCCTGACCGCTCACAAGGTCCACCACGCCTTCAAACTTGTCTTCAGCGCCGATGGGCAACTGCAGGGGCACGGGCTTGGCGCCCAGGCGGTCGTGGATCATGTCCACACAGCGGAAAAAGTTGGCACCCAGGCGGTCCATCTTGTTCACAAAGCAGATGCGGGGCACATGATAGCGGTCAGCCTGACGCCACACGGTTTCAGACTGCGGCTCAACACCGGCAACGGCGTCAAACACGCAGACAGCGCCGTCGAGCACGCGCAGGGAGCGTTCAACTTCAATGGTGAAGTCAACGTGGCCGGGAGTGTCGATGATATTGATGCGGCAGTCTTTCCAGAAGCAGGTGGTAGCAGCGGAGGTAATGGTGATGCCACGCTCCTGTTCCTGCTCCATCCAGTCCATAGTGGCCTGGCCTTCGTGCGTTTCACCAATCTTGTGGTTAACGCCGGTATAAAAAAGTATGCGCTCGGTGGTGGTGGTCTTGCCGGCGTCAATATGGGCCATGATGCCGATATTGCGCTGTTTGTTTACAGGAACGGTGCGGGACACAGGGTTATCCTCCATACTGCGGATGCGATGTGGTGTAAAACCGACGCCGCTTCCTTACGGATGCGGCGCCGGGATACATTCATGAAAAAGATCGGGAAGGCCTCTTACCAGCGGTAATGTGAGAAGGCCTTGTTGGCATCAGCCATGCGGTGGGTATCTTCGCGCTTTTTCACAGCGCCACCGCGCCCGTTGAAAGCATCCAGCAGTTCGGCGGCAAGCTTGGCAGTCATGCCTTTTTCGCCGCGGGAGCGTGCATAGTTGATAAGCCAGCGAATAGACAAGGAAACCTGACGCTCAGGGCGCACTTCCATAGGCACCTGGTAGGTCGCACCGCCAACACGGCGAGCCTTGACTTCCATGTGGGGCTTCACGTTATCCAGGGCCTTTTCAAAGGCGCGCATGGGATCTTCAGTGGTTTTTTCGGCCAGGGTTTCCAACGCGCTGTAGAAAATCTTTTCAGCGGCGCCCTTTTTACCGTCGTACATAAGCCGGTTCACGACCTTGGTGACAAGACGGCTGGAGTAAATCGGATCGGGCAACACTTCCCTTTTGGGAACAGGACCTTTACGGGGCATGGGGTTTCTCCTTCATGCGGGGTTTCGGCGTCACCAACCCCGCAACGCGCCGGCGCTCCGCAAAAGCGGGCGGCCTGGCGCGCCGCATGGCGCACGCCGTATACAAGTGATAAAACCTTATTTGGGGCGCTTGGCGCCGTACTTGGAGCGACTCTTGCGACGATCGGCCACACCTGAGGTATCCAGGGTACCGCGCACAATGTGGTAACGCACACCGGGCAAGTCTTTTACACGACCGCCGCGGATGATAACCACGGAGTGTTCCTGAAGGTTGTGGCCTTCACCGGGGATGTAAGCCGTGACTTCGATGCCGTTGGTCAGGCGCACACGGGCAACCTTACGCAAGGCGGAGTTAGGCTTTTTAGGGGTGGTGGTGTAAACGCGGGTGCAAACGCCACGACGCTGCGGGCAGGCCTGCAGGGCGGGGGTCTTTTTGCGTTTCAGCACGGCCTTCCGCTCAATGCGGATAAGCTGGTTAATAGTGGGCATTCTTTCTCTCCATATTGGAATATTACTCTGAACTAAATCCTAAAAGAGGACAGGTCATAGCCTGCCTACCAAGAACTGTCAATAGCGCCTCGGCCTTGAAAGCCGTGGATTATTTTTCTGGTATCCCAGAAAAACATGTTTTTGCAGCCTGTTGCCGCCAGTCATCTACTGCGGCATGGAGCCTGAAAAAAAATGTATGACAAGAACGTCCATACCAATAAGGCCAGGGCCAAGGCAGGCGGCCATGTCGAACTTCCGCCCAAAGAGAACGAAGCCCACGTAACACGACAAAATAAAGATAAAAGTTTTAGGGGGAGGGGGGGGAGGGACTCTTTTTTAAAAGAGCCCCTCCCCCACAAAAACATTCCAGCCCCCCAAACAGGATTATTCCTCGTTCAACGCTTCGGCAAAGCGGGCGCGCAGGGCTTCGAGCTTGGCCTTGGCATCCAGCAGTTTTCCGGCGCGTTCACGTTCACGTTCAACCACATCGGCGGGCGCGCGGCTCACAAAGCTTTCGTTGCTGAGCTTCATGTTGATGCCCACAATGTCTTTTTCAAGCTTGGTCAGTTCCTTGTCCAGGCGCACCAGTTCACCGTTGAGGTCAACGGCCCCGCGCAGGGGCACAATAACCTGACAGCCTTCGATGACGGCAGAGGCCGAAGCCTTGGGTGCCGCCACGTCAGCCCCTACGGTGAGTTCGTCCAGGCGGGCAAGGGTGGTCATGAGGTCGCGGTTTTCTTCCAGCAGGTTCTGCTGGACTGCGTCCACGGGGTGCAGCAGCAGGCTGACGCGGTGGGCGGGGCTGATGCCCAGTTCGGCCTTGATGGTACGAACGGCTACGATCACGCCCTGAATAAGCTCCATATTGGCGGCTTCGGCCGGGCGCACGCAGGCCGGGCGCAGCGCGGGGTAAAGCTCGCGGGCCAGATCAGTGGCTTTTTCACCAGCGGACACAGGCAGCGCAGCCCAGACTTCGGCGGTGACAAAGGGCATGATGGGGTGCAGCAGCAAGAGGGTTTCACGCAGGGCCACCCACAGCACATACTGGGCCGCAGCCTTGCGCTGCTCGTCTTCGCTGTACATATCGGGCTTGATGAGTTCAAGATACCAGTCGCAGAACTCGTTCCAGAGGAACTTGTAGCCCAACTGGGCCGCGTCATTGAAGCGGTAGTCTGTAAGGGCCTGATCCATTTCCTGCTTGACGGTCTCAAGCCTGTGCAGCAGCCATTGGTGGTGCAGGCCCTGAATGCTGGCAAGGTCCACCTGGGCCGGGGCTTCTTCGGGCAGGTTCATGAGGGCAAAGCGGGCCGCGTTCCAGAGCTTGTTGACAAAATGACGGTAGCCTTCAATGCGGTCTTCAGAAAGGCGGATGTCGCGCCCCATAGCGGCAAAGGCCGTGAGGGTGAAGCGCAGGGAGTCGCAGCCGTATTTATCAATCATTTCCAGCGGATTGATGACATTGCCCGTGGACTTGGACATCTTGCGGCCAGAAGCATCGCGCACAAGCGCGTGCAGATACACGTCGGCAAAGGGCGGCTTGCCCATAAAATGGATGCCCATCATCATCATGCGGGCCACCCAGAAAAACAGGATGTCAAAGCCGGTCACAAGCACGGATGTGGGGTACCAGCGTTGCAGATCCTTGGTGTCTTCGGGCCAGCCCATGGTGGAGAAAGGCCAGAGGGCGGACGAGAACCAGGTGTCCAGCACGTCCTCATCCTGCTTGAGGCTGGCGCTGCCGCAGTGGGGGCAGACGTCCGGGGCTTCTTCGGCCACGATGAGATGGCTGCAGGCCTCGCAGGTCCAGGCGGGGATGCGGTGCCCCCACCATATCTGGCGGCTGATGCACCAGTCGCGGATATTGTCGAGCCAGTGATTGTAGGTCTTGAGCCAGTTTTCAGGCAAGATGCGGGTCATACCGGGCACAGCGTCGCGGGCGGCAGGGGCCATCTTGGTGGCGGCCACAAACCACTGGGTAGAGACATGCGGCTCCACCACCGTGTGGCAGCGGTAGCAGTGGCCCACGGCGTGGTCCAGCTCTTCAATGCCTTCAAGCTGACCGGCGGCTTCGATGTCGGCCACGATTTTTTCGCGGCAGGCCTCCTTGGTCAGGCCTTCATAAATTCCGGCTTCGGCCTTCATGATGCCGTTCTCGTCAATGGCCTGAATAAAGAGCAGATCGTGCTTTTTGCCGAGCATCCAGTCATTATGGTCGTGGCTGGGCGTCACCTTGAGCGCGCCGGTGCCGAATTCGCGGTCAACGTAGGCGTCGGCAATGACGGGAATTTCGCGCCCAAGCACGGGCACAAGGGCCGTCTTGCCCACCATGTGGGCGTAACGCTCGTCTTCGGGGTGCACGCAGATGGCAGTGTCGCCGGGGATGGTTTCCGGGCGCGTGGTGGCAATGGTGATGGAACCGGAGCCGTCTTTCAGAAGGTAGCGCACCTTCCAGAGCTTGCCCCTGCTCTGCTCGTGTTCCACTTCGTCATCGGCCAGGGCCGTATGGCAGCGGGAGCACCAGTTGATAATATAGTCGCCCTTGTAAATCAGGTCTTCGTTGTACAACTGCACAAAAACCTTGCGCACCGCGGCTGAAAGGCCTGCATCCATAGTAAAGCGCAGGCGCGACCAGTCAACGGAAGCGCCAAGGGCGCGTATCTGGTCAAGAATGCGGTGCCCGTAGTCTTCACGCCATTCCCACACGCGGTCGACAAAGGCTTCACGGCCCAGGTCCTTGCGGCCCTTGCCTTCTTTGGCCAGGGCGCGCTCAACCACGTTTTGCGTGGCAATGCCCGCGTGGTCTGTGCCGGGCACCCACAGCACGTTCTTGCCCTTCTGGCGGGCGTGACGGCAGAGCACGTCAATAAGCGTGACGTTGAGGGCGTGCCCAATATGCAGCGCGCCCGTGACGTTGGGCGGTGGAATAACTATGGAATATGGCTCGCCAGGGGCGTCCGGGTCCGGCGTGAAGGTCTTGTCTTCTTCCCAGTGTTTGCACCACCGGGCTTCCACGTCATGGGGCTCATAGCCCTTGGGGAGGGTATCCGCCATCTTGCATTCTCCGTAAAAGGCGGCAATAGTGCAGCACTATGCATG
>JAQVZK010000119.1 GCA_028708195.1 Desulfovibrio sp. | reverse complement strand
AACTCGGCTTGTACTACCACCCCCAGGCGGGCAACACTCTTTCCCGTGTTTATGTTCGCCGCGGCGAGCACGGCGAGGTGGAGTTCCGCCTCTGGCGGTCCGACATGCCCGAAGTCTGGGACCGACACCCCTGGCTCAGCATGAGCGTGGTGCAGGACGCCTCAGAGATTTACAGGCAAGAACGCAATGCCGAGGCCAACCCCCTCAAGCTTTACGACCTGGCTGTGGCCAGGGCCCTTCTCAAGGAGGACGAAGCGTGAAAGGACGCTGGCTGCTGGCAAACCGCGATTTTCTTGTGCGCGACCTTGTGCGCGACTACTGCGCGGTTTTTCAGTCTCTTTCAGCCCAGCGTCAGCGTTTTGAAGAGGCTGGCGCGGTCTCTTACTCTGCCCTGCGCGACCTTCTTGGCGAGGCCATGCGCAAGGGGGTATTCTGGCGGCTGAAAGACACGTCCCACCTGCTTTTTCGCAATGTTCCCGTTCACAGTGATGTGGCCCCGGTCGATACCCCCGGCCCGGCCATAACAACCGATGCTCAGGCCGCGCCAGCCCAGGCAAGCGGCGAGCATTCGCTTGAGTCAGCCACAGCCCCTGCTGAAGCCGAGCAGATAGAAGTGCTGCTCAGGCACGCCAACAGCCTCTTGCCTGGCGGAACAGCCGCGCAGCAGGCGCTTGAAGCGCTTATTGACTGGAGCATAGGCTATGCTTTTCATGAATGCGTCAAATTGAGAGAAGACGCTTTTCAGAACCAGCACTACGCCAACCGGCTTGTGCAGATAGCGCGGCACGACGCTGTCACTGCTGACATGTACAATCCCCTGCGTGGGCTTGTGGGCCAGACGGCTGAAAGCTCTTCGCGCGAATTGTCGCGCATAAGCCATGTGATCTCTCACGGCTTGCGTATGCTGGCCCAGTATCTGGCTGTAGAAAAGCACAATACCCATTTGGCGCGTTGGCTTGCCAGCGAAGAACATCTGGCGCGGCAGGCTTTTGGCGCAAGCTACGTAACCCTGCTGGACGCCCTGTACGGCCCGGAGCACGAGCAGCTCTATGTGCTCGCCGCCCGTGATTTTCTTGAAGCCGGGCGTCTGGAGCCAGCGCTGGCTCTGCTTGAAGGTGCTGACGGGCGCGGCCTGCTGCGCGGTGAAGGGCGCAACCTTTTGCGCCGTTTGCTTGCAGAGACAAGCTCACCGGGTGTGGGCTCCAGCATCTGCGCCGTGTGTGACAAACGTGACGGCTTTCCCTGCCTGCCTTACCTTCACCCGCTGGAGACGCGCTAAGCATGCCCCCTGCCCTCCGCTGGCCGCGGAACTGCCTTTTACTTCTGCTCTGCGCCCTGCTGCTGGCCGGGTGTGGGTCACGGGGTGGTGGCTCATGGCGCAAGGGCGGCGTTACCGGCACCAAACCCTATACGGTGCGCGGCAAAACCTACTATCCTCTCAAATCTGCCCACGGTTTTGTTGGAGAGGGCGACGCCTCCTGGTACGGCCCAGGTTTTCACGGAAAAACCACCGCCAATGGCGAACGGTACAACCAGTATGCCATGACGGCGGCCCACAAGCTCTTGCCTCTGGGCACCAAGGTGCGTGTTACGCGTATGAGCACCGGGCGCAGCATCATTGTGCGCATCAACGACCGCGGCCCCTTTGTGGGCGACCGCGTCATCGACCTTTCGCGGGCGGCCGCCACCCAATTGAGCATTATAGGCCCAGGCACGGGCCGGGTGCGCATTCAAAGCCTCGGCGGCGTGCCACAGATGCGCAGCGACGGCGACATTACCGGCTCCTATTTTGTGCAGATTGGCGCCTTTGCCAACAAGGACAATGCCGACAGGCTGACAAAGGATCTGGCCAGAGCCGGGCACAAGAGCCGCATGCACTTTGGCAGCAACAATATGTGGAACGTGCAGGCAGGGCCGTGGCCCGATTCTTTTGGCGCGCAAAAGCAGCTTGAAATCTTCTCTATTCTTTACCCCGGAGCCTTTGTGGTGGGCGACTAGAGACCAGCCTGCCCAATGCCCTTACGACCCTTCTGCCCGGCCCCAGATTAAAAATCCCCGCAAGCTGCTGACTTGCGGGGATTTGACATATGCACTGGCTGTTTTTCAAACATCTTCGAAACTAAAAACTTAGTCCGTATTCTGTGCTCTGAGGGCTTCGGCCTGCGCGGCTGTGCCCAGGGCTTCTACCAGAGACTGAATTTCGCCTTCCATTATCCTGTCCAGAGAGTACAGGGTCAGGTTGATGCGGTGGTCTGTGCAGCGTCCCTGCGGGAAGTTGTAGGTACGGATTCGTTCGGAGCGGTCACCGGAGCCCACCTGCGCCTTGCGGTCAGCCGACAGCTCCGAATTCTGGCGTTCGCGTTCAGCGGCGAGAATGCGTGAGGCAAGCACCTTCATGGCACGGGCCTTGTTTTTGTGCTGCGAGCGTTCGTCCTGGCAGGTCACCACGGTATTGGTGGGCAAGTGGGTAATGCGCACGGCCGATTCCGTCTTGTTGACGTGCTGGCCGCCCGCACCGGAGGCGCGGTAAATATCTATGCGTAGGTCGTCGGGGCGAATTTCAACATCAACTTCTTCAGCTTCGGGCATAACGGCCACGGTTGCTGCCGAGGTGTGGATGCGCCCCTGCGTTTCGGTGGCGGGCACACGCTGTACGCGGTGGGTGCCCGCTTCGAACTTGAGGTGGCTGTAAACGCGGTCGCCGGCGATAAGGCAGATGACTTCCTTGAAGCCGCCGCTTTCAGAGACGGATTCGCTCATCAGTTCCACTTTCCAGCCCTTGAGTTCCGCAAAGCGTGTATACATGCGGAAAAGATCGGCGGCAAAAAGGGCGGCCTCTTCGCCACCCGTGCCAGCCCGGATTTCGAGAATGGTATTCTTTTCGTCAAGGGGGTCAGAGGGCAGCAGCATGACCTTGAGTTCGAGCTCAAGCTCCGGCAGTTTTTCTTCGGCTTTATGCACTTCTTCTTGGGCCATGGCGCGCATTTCGGGGTCTTCGTCATGCAGCAGCTGCTTGTTTTCGGCCAGCTCTTCGCTCACGGAGCGGTAACGGCGAAAAAGATCCACCACGTCGCGCAGGTCGGCGTGGGCCTTGGTCAGCTTGCGGTAATGGTCCTGGTCGTTGAAAACGTCGGGCTGGGCGAGGGCATCCTCAAGCTCCAGATATTTTTTTTCCAGGCCTTCTAATTTGGCGAACATAGGGGTCTCCGGCTGGCAGTGGACAAAAACGGAAACAGCGAACGGCGGGCTTGGCCCGACCGTGCAGGGGCAATGGGCGTTATTGCGCGGTATAGGGTACCGTGCGCACTTTTTCCCCGGCTTCGGGCCCCAAGGCTTCACGCAGGGCCACTACCGCCACTTCGAGTTGGCTTTGGTCCGGCTCGTAGGTGGTCAGTTTTTGCAAGGCCAGGCCTGGCGCGCGCAAAACGCTGGCAAGCGGCCCCTGAGGCAGGCGCGCCGCATAACGGATGAGCTCGTAAGCCAGCGCGCTGATGGGCACCATAAGCAGCAGCTTGAAAAAGATGGTCAGGGCGTGCTTTGCCACGGCGTTTTGCGGCGTGTACAGAGCCAGCAGCAGAGGCACCAGCACCGCGTGCAATATAATGGATATGCTGATGACAAAGAGCAAAAACGTGGTGCCGCAACGGGGGTGCAGGCGGCTCATGCCGGCAGCGCTTGCCGCGTTTACCTCACCGCCAGACTCAAAGGCGTGAATGGTCTTGTGCTCTGCCCCGTGGTACTGAAAAACCCTGCGAATATCGGGCACATAAGAGATGGCCTTTATGTATCCCATAAAGATGCAGCACTTGAAAAAGCCGTCCCACAGGTGAAAGGTCAGTCCTTCCACATCGCCGCCCAGATTCAGCCACAGCATGGCCAAAGAGAGCAGGTGCGGAACCACTACAAAAAGGCCGATAGCCATAAGCAGGGCTGCCAGCATGGTTACCACCAGATGCCAGCCGGAAATTTCCTCTTCCTGCCCCTGGGCCACGACCTCTACCGAGCGGTTAAGCGCCTTGATGCCGTTGACGAGCGTTTCGAGCAAAACAGGAAAGCCCCGCATAAAGGGCTTTTTCAGCCAAGGATGCCGCACCAGCGAAAACCAGGGCAGACGGCGGGCAATAATCTCCCCGTCGGCCTGGCGTACGGCAAGACCGTAGGTGTCGCCGTTGCGCATCATTACGCCTTCCATGACGGCCTGACCGCCCACAGTGGGGCAGGCAGACGTCAAAGCACAAAGCGCCATCATGACCCACCGGGGCTTCCCCCCTGCGGCCTTGCCTGGCGCTCCCTGCTGTGCGTCATCCTTGTGCGGCATCTCCTGCCGCCCGCTACTATTTAGGCTCAAACTTGGCGTACTTTTTACGGAAGCGGTCAATGCGGCCAGCCGTATCAAGGAAGCGCTGCTTGCCCGTGTAGAAAGGATGGCAAGCGGAACAAACTTCGACGCTCACCTGCTCGCCCTTGGTGGAGAGCACGCTTTCTTCGTTGCCGCAAGCGCAAGTAATGGTGGCATTAAACACTTTGGGATGAATATCTTTCTTCATGGCAGCTACCTCGTGGAACGCGGCATAATCCGGCTAAATTATTGCCAGACGCCCGCGCGTTTTTCCCTTGGTGCGAAAACATCTCGCACAAGGGCAAACCATATAGCGCTTCTTTTAACATTTGGCAAGGGGTAAGACAGAAAGGCCATACGGTGCCGCCCATTGCAAGCCTCTGCGGCGCTTCGGATTGCCCACTGCGCCCTTTGATTGTCCACCAGACCCAGCATTGCCTGCGGCCGCATTGCCAGCGCGGCCCTTCGGCGCTATATAGCCCGCATGGCAAAAAACCCACGACAACGCGCAGACCAGCTTGTTTTTGAGCAGGGCCTTGCAGAAAGCCGCGAGCAGGCTCGCCGCCTGATCATGGCGGGCAAGATTATTCTTGCCCAATGCGCGCCCGGCGCGCCCCCCCAGCTTGTGCCCAAACCCGGACATCCCTATCCCGCAGACACGGCCTTCAGCCTGCTTGAGCCAGAGCCCTACGTGAGCCGGGGGGCCTATAAACTGATCACCATTCTCGACCAGTTCAAACTGGACGTGACGGGCTTTGTTTGCCTGGATGCAGGCGCATCCACCGGCGGCTTCACCGACTGCCTGCTGCAAAGGGGTGCCACACGCGTGTACGCGGTGGACGTGGGCCGCAATCAGCTGCACGAAAAACTTCGGGCTGACACCCGCGTTGTCAACCTTGAAGGCGTCAACCTGCGCCACGCGCCCGCTGAACTTATTCCTGAACAGGTGGATATGGTGGTGGCCGATGTCTCCTTCATATCACTAACCCTGGTGCTGCCCGCCTGCATGACGTGGCTCAAGCCCGGCGGCATGGTGGCCACCCTCATCAAACCGCAGTTCGAACTGGGGCCGGGCGAGACAGTCAAGGGCGTCGTGCGGGACGAAGAAGCACGGCAAAGAGCCGTCAAAAAAATACTGGCCTTCGCCGGGGCAAACCTCAATTTGAACTGCCGCGGCGTTCTGCCCGCCGCCATCAAAGGCCCCAAGGGCAACCAGGAATATATGGCGCTGTTTGAACGAAACGTGGCTGGTTAAATGGACTTTTTGTGGGGAAATATTTTGCTTTGTGCGTCACAGGAACAGCTTGATTTGAAAAGAACCTTCAAAAACCCCGGTGTCAATGCGCCGCCGTCCCTGGGTTGGGCAGCAAGAAAAATCTTCCCTGCCCCAGCCACAAAATAAAAACCGTTTGACGCAGCCAGTTGGACAAAAGAATTATTTGGGAACAGCCCCTAGTGGCCTGAATAATCCAGAACATTGTTCAGCGGCGCACTGCTGCTGGTGATGCGCCCTCCTTCAAACACATGGCGCGTCAAGCGCCAGCCTTCCATATCCAACACGTCCAGCTTGCCCTTATGCTCTGCCCCCAGATGCCGTGCCAGCACCTCCAGCACTTCGTCCACAGGAAAGTACACGCCCTCAAAAGAAATACGCGCCATGTCCCCGTCCCTTTCCAGCACGGGAATATCCTCCGCGTCGGGCAGGGCGTCGGCGCAGGCGGCTGCCAGGTCGGCGTAACATACAGCGCTCACCGGGTATACATGCCCATAAACTTTAAGCAGAGGCTCACGACTCACGGCTTTACTTCCCCGGTTGCGACATCTGGCTTGGACGGGTCTGCGGAGGAGGCTCCCGCGCCTTTCACGTCGGACGTTTCTCCCTCAGGGCTGGCAGACGTATTGTGCTGCCGGGCATTCGGACCGGCCTGAAGCTCCGTTGCCGCAACAGGCAGGCAGTGCTGCTGCGCCCTGGCCAAAATCAGCTCTTCACACTCGCCAAGCGCACAGGCCGCGCCAAAGTCCTCACACATGCCCGCCATGTCGCGCCTTTGCATGCGCACGGCCCCACGCGCCCGCAAGCGCCGCGCCCTGTCCTCACCCTGAGGCGCAAGGCCGTGCCGATCGTCCAAAGAAGAAGTCAGGTCACCCTCCGCAAGGGCAAACTGCTGTAACCGCCAGTGCCCAAGCGCCCGAATGTAACGCGCCCTGTTCAGACCAGAATCCAGCGCCAGGCCAGCGTCACACGAAGCAATGCTTTGCAGCGGCAACCCGCGCCGCAACTGCGCCTCGGCCAGCAAGAGCCACGCAGCAGGACTTTGCGGCAACTGGGCCGATGCCTGCTCCAGCCGGGGCAGATGCCCGTCAGGCACAAGCCAGCCCTCCGGGTCAAATTCCAGAGAATCCTGTACCTGCATCAGAGCCTGCAACTGCCGCGAAGCCCTGTTCCAGTGCCGTTCTGTCCAGACAACGTCGGTAAGAAAAGGTTCGGGAACGGCAGGGGCGGCATCTGGAGCAGCAACTGGAGCGGCGCCAGCGGCAGGAGCGGCGCCAGCACCAGAAGACCCAGCAAGCACAGAAGGCGCTTGCGCTCCCGCACGGCCAGAAAAAGCCTCGTCCAGCGAGTTCTTACGGGCGTCGCCGCCGTGCGGGCTCTGCTTGGCAAAATCCGGCGCATCGTGCATGCCCACTGGCGCACGGTATACATTGCCAAGGTTGCCGCTGCCACGCGCCCCCGCACTGCTACCACTGCCAGCGGTACTTTTGACCGTGCCATTTTCAGCCGGATCACGCGCATTCATACGTTGCAGCAAATCCGACGTTTCCTGCAAAAGACGCAG
>JAQVZK010000118.1 GCA_028708195.1 Desulfovibrio sp. | reverse complement strand
TGAAGAGGTACGGCAAAGGCACCCTCAGGCCAAGCTGCTTTTTGTGGGTTCGCTGTACGGGCCGGAGGCGCGCCTGGTACGTCTGGCGGGCATACCCTTTGAGGGCTTGCCCGTGCGCGGTTTTCTCGGCCGTGGGCTGAAGTCCGTTGAAGCCGGTTTTCGCATGACCTGGTCTGTGGGAAAAGCCCTTGGCATCGTGCGGCGGTTCAAGCCGGATGTTGTGGCGGGGTTTGGCAGCTACGCGGCCTTTGCCCCCATGCTGGCAGCAAGACTGCTTGGCGTGCCGACCATGCTGCACGAGCAGAATGCCATTGCCGGGGCAAGTAACCGCGTGCTGTCCAAGCTGGCTCGGCGCATCTGTCTTTCACTGCCAGACACAGAAGGGTTTGCCGCTGACAAGTGCGTGCTCACGGGCAACCCCGTGCGCGCGGGCGTGAATGAGGCGGGGCGTTTGCCGAGAGCCCGCGGGGCGCGGCGTTTGCTTGTTATGGGCGGTTCGCAGGGGGCCCACGCGCTTAATTCCTTTATTGTAGAAAGGCTTGCCTTGCTGCGTGAAGCCGGGGTGGATATTCGCCACCAGACAGGAAGCGCCGACGAAAATTCTGTGCGCGCCGCCTATGTGGCGGCTGGCTTTGACCCTGCCTGCGTGTCTGCCTTCATTGACGACATGGCGGCAGCCTACGCCTGGGCCGATGTGGCCTTGTGCCGCTCAGGGGCCACAACCGTGGCCGAACTGTGCGCGGCTGGCCTGCCTTCTGTGCTTGTGCCATTCCCTTATGCGGTGCACGACCATCAGACCCGCAATGCCGAGGTGCTGGCGCGCAGCGGCGCTGCCATTCTTGTGCGCGAATCGCGCATGGTTACCGATGGTCTGGAGCATACCCTTATTCAACTGCTGGACGAAAGTGGCGAACGCATACGCATGTCTGCGGCGGCCCTGGCTTCTGCCAGACCCGATGCCGCTGCGCGTGTTGTTTCGGTTCTGGAAGAAATCGCCCATTCGCGGTAAGATCTGAAACGGATTATTTACAACAGACCTTTGTCATTGAATTATCTAGACTTTCTTTAAAGGTAGAGCATGAACAGTAAAATTCGGCATATCCATATGGTGGGCATTGGCGGCGCGGGCATGAGCGGCATTGCCGAGGTGCTGCTCAACCTCAAGTATGAAATTTCTGGTTCAGACATGAGCGATTCTGCGGTGGTGCGCCATCTGCGCAATTTGGGCGCTCATATTGCCGTTGGGCATGCTGCGGAAAATGTCGGCGACGTGCAGGTTCTGGTTAAATCCACTGCCATCAGCGACGATAATCCTGAACTGATAGAAGCCCGCAAACGCAATATTGCCATCATCCCCCGTGCTGAAATGCTGGCCGAGCTCATGCGTTTGCGCCAGGGCATCGCCATCGCAGGCACCCACGGCAAAACGACCACCACGTCGTTAACTGCCTCCATTTTTGATACGGCGGGCCTTGACCCGACAGTGATCATTGGTGGGCGTCTCAATGTTTATGGCACCAATGCGCACCTTGGACACGGCGAATACCTTATTGCCGAAGCCGACGAATCTGACGGTTCCTTTCTTTGCCTGCTGCCCATTATCAATGTGGTCACCAATGTGGATGAAGACCACCTTGACCACTACAAGAATCGTGAAGCCATTGACAACGCCTTTGTGCAGTTCATGAACAACGTTCCCTTTTACGGACTGAACATTGTTTGCGGTGACGATACCGGCGTGCTTGCGCTGTTGCCGAGAGTCAAGCGCCCTGTACTGACGTATGGCTTTGCCGAGGACAACGCCTTGAGGGCCATCCCGTTGGAGAGCGGACGCATCAGCCGCTTCGAGGTATTGTTGCGCGGCGAGAAGCTGGGTGAAGTCTGTCTGCCCCAGCCGGGGCGGCACAATATCCTCAACGCTTTGGCATCAATTGCTGCAGCGATGGAAGTGGGTATTGCTTTTGACAAGTGCGCCGAGGGGCTTGCCGGGTTCAAGGGAGTGGGGCGGCGGTTTGAATTCAAGGGCGAAAAGCAGGGTATCACCGTTGTTGACGATTACGGGCACCACCCGGCCGAGATTGCCGCAACCCTTGCCACTGCTCGGCAGGTTTTTGCGGGCAGGCGTATTGTGGCGGCTTTTCAGCCGCACCGCTTCAGCCGTACCGAAGCCCACTTTGGCGAATTCTGCAAAGTTTTTGACTCGGTTGATCAGGTGTTGCTGACAGAGATTTACGCAGCCTCTGAAAAGCCCATTCCCGGTGTTTCTGGTCAAAGTCTGGCTCAGGGTATACGGCAGGTTTCTGATACGCCGGTTGAATATTTTCAGACGCTGGACGCCCTTATGTTGGCCTTGCCGCAGATTCTGCGCGAGGGCGATGTGTTGCTAACTCTTGGGGCGGGCAGCATAACGCGCCTTGGCCCTGCGTGGCTTGAAGGACGTGACCATGCGTGAAATCGCTTCGCCACAGTTGGCCCAGCGCACGACCTTGCGTTTGGGCGGCACAGCGATAGCCGAGCTGATTCTTGACAGCGCGGAGGATGTCGCCCGTCTGCCCAGGCGCTTGCGCGCCCTTGGCGGGCAGCCTGTCATCATAGGTGCGGGCAGTAATCTTCTGGCTCAAGACGGTGATTTGCCCTTGGTGCTGGTGCGACCTGACTTTATGCAGGGGCCAGAAGTTGTGGGTGAGGAAGACGGAAAAGTTCTCGTACGTGTGGGGGCTGCTGTTCCTTTGCCCAGGCTTTTGCGTTTTTGTGCCGGGCAGGGGCTTTCAGGCCTTGAAGGACTGATAGGAATACCCGGAACCGTGGGCGGCGCAGTGGCCATGAATGCAGGGTCATTTGGCGTTGAAACGTGCACAAAAATTAATAATATTCAGGTAGCTAGCAACGGTGAAATACTCACCGCAACAGCTGCAGCACTGCAGTACGCATACCGCAGTCTGCACATTGGTGATAAAAAGAATGATTTTATCGTCTTGGAAGCCACATTTGGCTTGACCAGAGCTGCAAGTGATGGCATCAGTAATTGCATGCGTCACAACTTTTTTGAGAAAAAGTCTAAACAACCTGTGACGGCCTTGAGCGCTGGTTGCGTATTCAAAAATCCCACACCTGATATGCCTGCCGGTAAACTTCTGGATCAGGCGGGATTCAAAGGTAAAAAATTGGGCGGCATGGCCTTTTCAAGCTTGCACGCCAACTTCATGATCAATGAGGGCAGAGGCAGTGCAAAGGCGGCCCTGGCTCTCTTGCAGGAGGCCAGAGAGGCTGTGCGGGAAAGGTTCGGCATTAAGCTTGAACTGGAAGTCAGGATAGTCCCATGCCTCTTTCCCTAAAAAAAACTGCCCGCAAGTCGCGCAACTCTTATACAAGAGCGAGCGTGTCTGGCAAAAAGGGGCACAAGGGCTCAAAGCTGCGAATGCCTGCCTTTCTGGCTTCTGGCTTTGGCAGAATCCGTGGATTGAGCGGCCTGAAAAGTCTTGCAGCGGTGGCTGTATTGCTGATGGGTCTGGGCTTGATACTTGCCGGAGTGTGTTTTTCGTCGCTCTGGTTGTACAACAAGGCTACCACCAGTGACTTCTTCACCACCCGGCATGTGGATGTAGCGGGTAATGTGCGCCTTTCACGCGATATGGTTTTACAGTACGGCGGCCTGAAAGAGGGCGATAACAGCCTGGCTGTGAGCATAGCCAAGGTTGAGCGCAGCCTCAGACAAACCCCCTGGGTTGAAGAAGTTTCAGTCAAACGCCTTCTGCCTGACAGATTTGTGATAAAGTTGAAGGAGCGTATGCCCTCCTTCTGGGTACACAGGGAAGGAACCCTGTATTACGCCAATGAGCGCGGAGTTGTCATCGCGCCGGTGGAAAGCAAGAACTTTCTGTCGCTTCCCACCTTGCGGGTAGAATCGGGGGGTGAAGACGCCATCCCCTATCTCTCACGCCTGACAAAAGACATACAAAGCGGGGTGCTGCCTGTCGAGGCCGGAGCAATCGCCTCCATCACCCTGAGCCCTGGTCGAGGCATCGAAATATACCTTGAAGACAGGGAGATGCGCCTCTCCATCGCTACTGATGACTGGGAGGGCAATTTGGCCCGTCTGGGTGTCACCCTGGGCGATCTGGCGCGAAGGCACGAATTGCGCAATGTGCGCGAGGTGCGGGCTGTGAATGGAAATGTATGGGTCTTGCTTAATCAAGCCGTGCAGAACTGACATGGCATGAACTTGCAGAGCGTGAAGAACAGGCGTTTTTAGGAGAATGGCATGAATAAGTCCGAGCTCATCGTTGGTCTCGACATCGGCACCACAAAGATTTGCGCTGTGGTGGGTGAACTTACTGAGTCGGGTCTGGTTGATGTGGTGGGCATCGGCACCAGTGTTTCCACTGGTCTGCGCAAGGGTGTTGTTGTCAACATCGAGCAGACCGTGCAGTCCATACGCAAGGCTGTTGAAGATGCGGAACTGATGGCTGGCTGCGAAATCCATTCGGTGTACGTTGGCATCGCTGGCAGCCACATTATGGGTATCAACAGCCACGGCGTCATAGCCGTCAAAGGCGGCGAAGTGGCGCAGCGCGATATCGAACGCGCCCTTGACGCAGCACGGGCTGTGGCTATTCCTGCTGACCGCGAGGTCATCCACATACTGCCGCAGGAATACATTGTTGATAACCAGCGCGGTATTGCCGACCCCCTCGGCATGGCTGGCGTGCGGCTTGAGGTGAAGGTTCATATTGTCACCGGGGCTGTGTCTTCAGCGCAGAACATCGTGCGGTCTTGTCATCGCAGTCAGCTTGAGGTGTCTGATATTGCCCTTGAGTCGCTGGCTTCGGCCAAAGCTGTGCTCACCGAAGAAGAACGCGAAATTGGCGTGGCTCTTGTAGACCTTGGCGGCGGTACCACCGATATCGCCGTTTTTGCCAATGACGCCATCAAACACACCGCTGTCCTTGCCTTGGGCGGCCAGAACCTCTCCAACGACATTGCTTTTGGCTTGCGTACCCCCATTGCCTCTGCTGAAAAAATCAAGCTCAAGTACGGCTGCGCACTGGCTGATCTTGTGCGTCATGACGAATTTATAGAAGTGCCCAGCGTTGGCGGCCGCGAACCGCGCCGCCTTTCACGCCAGGTGCTTGCTGAAATCTGCGAACCGCGCATGGAAGAAATTCTCTTTCTTGTGGATCAAACCCTTGTGCGCTCAGGCTACAAGGACATGATCGGCGCGGGCGTGGTGCTCACTGGCGGAACCGCCCTTATGGAAGGCTGCCAGGAACTGGGTGAGCAGATCTTTAACCTGCCTACACGTATCGGCTACCCACGCAATGTGGGCGGCCTCAAGGATGTGGTCAACAGCCCCAAGTTTTCAACGGCTGTGGGCCTGCTGCGCTACGGGGCAGAAAAAGAGCTTTCAGGACAAAAAAAGTTTACCACCAGAAGCGAGAGTGGCGTCTTTGATGGCGTGTTAGCTCGTATGAAAAAGTGGTTTGCTGATATTTCATAAACAGAACAACCTCAAGCGGGCAATTTGGGGATAGTTTAAACAGGAGAGGACCTATGTCACAGTCTATCGTCGACGATATCGACACCTCGCTGTCAAGCAACGCCAAGATCAAAGTTATCGGAGTTGGCGGCGGCGGCGGCAATGCGGTACAGAACATGATTGCCTCTGGCCTGCGCGGCGTGCAGTTTGTTTGCGCCAATACTGATGTACAGGCCCTGGCCAAAAACGGCGCATCTGTAAAGGTGCAAATGGGTGAAAAGCTCACCAAGGGGCTTGGCGCTGGCGCGAACCCCTCCATAGGCCGTGAAGCCGCTGTGGAAAGTGTCAATGCTATTCGTGAAGCCATTGGCGACGCGGATATGGTTTTTGTTACTGCCGGCATGGGCGGCGGTACCGGCACTGGCGCGGCCCCTGTGGTGGCACAGGCTGCAAAAGAAATGGGTGCCCTGACGGTTGGTGTTGTGACCAAGCCTTTCAGCTTTGAAGGCGCAAAGCGCAAACGCGCAGCCGAAGCTGGACTTGAAGAATTCAAGCAGCATGTGGACTGCCTTATCACCATCCCCAATGACCGTCTGCTTGCCTTTGCCCCCAAAAAAGCCCCCTTTGCCGAAATGCTTCAGAAGGCCAACGACATCCTGTACTACGCAGTCAAGGGTATTTCTGACGTGATCGTGGGTGATGGCCTCATCAATCTTGACTTTGCCGACGTGCGCACCACCATGTCTGAAGCTGGCCTTGCCCTTATGGGCACTGGCATAGCCTCTGGTGAGAACCGCGCGCGCGAAGCTGCCCAGCGCGCCATTATGAGCCCCCTGCTTGAGGACGTCTCGCTGGAAAGCGCCAAGGCCGTTCTTTATAACATCACCGCCCCCGATGATATCACCGCTGAAGAAATCGCCGAGATTGGCGATATCATTGGCGATGCAACACCTGAAGATTCCAACATTATCTTTGGTGTTGTTTTTGACGATAATATCGGCGATGAAATTCGCCTGACTGTTATCGCCACTGGCATTGAAGCGCCTCAGGTTATCCAGAGCGTACAGCCTCAGGCACCCGCCACTGTGACCAACTTCCGCAAGCCCGGCCCTGATGCCGTCATGGCTGAACCGCGCCGCATGGGACGTGTGGTGCCGCAGGCGGGTATGGTACAGGGCAATATGGATGGGCACGAGATGGGTGAAAGCCGTCTGCCCCGCACATCGCGCCGCTCGGAAGTGGAGCGATGGTATGATGAAAACAGCAGCCGTCCGTCTTATCTGACCAAGCGCGAAACCTTGAACCAGGGGCGTCACCGCACGCACAACCCCGGTCAGGAAGATTTTACCTATGACGAGGATGATTTTGAAATTCCAACTTTCATCCGCACGCAGGCTGACTAAGCATTGGCCGAATAAATATTCTTAAATTTTCAGGGCTTGCCTCTTCGGCCCTGAAATGCCCGCCGGGAGGCCCATTGGGGGCCTCCCAGTGCGAGCGTATCTACATGTAATCACAGGAAGTGAAATCTGAAAGGCTGAAAAATGCCCCCTCCAAATGGCCTCCAATGCCCCCATTGTTATGATACTGGGCGTTGCGAACAGCTTGTGTCCGTGAATCGTAAGGATTCGCGGTTTTTTTGTTTTTTGGGGGGGCTTCATTGGCAAGGGCGCGCATTATTTATTGAATTTAAAACAAAATATTATGTTAAGTGCTTGCCTTGTCTGCTTTAA
>JAQVZK010000117.1 GCA_028708195.1 Desulfovibrio sp. | reverse complement strand
CGCTTGCAGGCGGCTTCACAGGGGCGCTCACACACGCGCCCAATGGTGCCGGGCATGGGGCAGTTGTTCATGACAAGATCGAGCCCTTTAGCAAAGCGACGGAAACGAATTTCTTCAATATAATCTGGAACATTGACGTGTCCAGGGCAGGCGTTGACGCAAGGAGCGGTGACGAGGCTCGTATAGTTGCCGCCTGCGGTCTTTCTGGCCTTGAGCAAATGCGGTGCCTGATCAAGCACATCCAGCAGAGGCTGTGGCGAGGTTTGGCCGATATCGCAACGGGCGCTTGCGCGCACCAAGGCAGCCAGGTCGCGCAGATAGTTTAGATCGTCCGGGCGCTCCTGCCCCTGACAGATTTCAGCAAGGCGTGCAGCTATGCGCTTGAGGCCGCTGCGGCAGGGGAAACACTGGCCACAGGATTCTCCGGCGGCCACGCCATAGTAGGCGCGCAGCATGTCGAGAATGTCAACGGCGTCATCATTGACCGTCAGGCCAGCCCAGCCCATAAGGGCTTTTTGGCTTTCAGCGGTCTTGTTTCCTCTCCAGGTATCCATTGTGGGCATGGCTGTCTCCCGAGTTCTTTCTGCCTTGACGACGCATGCGGCAGTGATACGCATTGGCGCTTGAGGCAAAGACGGCCCGAACGGAAAACAGGGTTCCGTCTGAGCCGCCTCAAGAAATGTATTCAGTTCATACTTTGAGGAAGCGAATACCAATAATATTGGCTTCCTGTGCGGCTGTAAATCATGCCGGGGCAAGAAAAAACTTGCCCCGGCATTTAAGAAAAGGCTTTTTGGCTCGCCCGCATTAAAACCTGACATGCCAATGCCTTCAAGCAGTTGGCCTACGTGCCTGACCGTGCGCTGCTTTCGCGTGGACGGTGGCAACGGGTCTTTGCCTGTGCACAGGCCTGAACTGTTTCAACCAGAACCAGCGTTAGAACGTGGGCATGATGCCCTTGCCCACCAGTTCTTTTTCAATATAGGCCTTGACTTCGGGCGACTGAGCGGCCTTCAGCAGGGCCTTGGCCTTGGGGCTGTCTTTGTCGACCGCGCGCACAACAAGGATGTTGGCGTAGGGCGATTGGCTGCCTTCAAGTACAAGAGCGTCGCGGGCAGGAACAAGACCGGCTTCACCAGCGAAGTTCGTGTTGATGACGGCGGCGGTCACATCGTCCAGGGTGCGGGGCAGTTGAGCGGCGTCAAGCTCATGAAACTTGAGGCCCAGGGGATTTTCGGTGATGTCGGCGACAGTCACGAGGGCACCGGGCTTGATCTTGATAATGCCGTTGGCTTCAAGCAGGCGCAGGGCGCGGGCTTCATTGGTGGGGTCATTGGGCACAGAAACGGCGTTGCCCTTCTTGAGTTCGGACAGCTTTTTGATCTTTTTGGAGTACACGCCCAGCGGTTCAATATGCACTTTGCCGATGGAGGCAAGACCAAGGTTTTTTTCCTTGTTCATATTGTCGAGGTAGGGCTCATGCTGGAAGAAGTTGGCGAAAAGCTGGCCATTGGCCAGAGCCATGTTGGGCTGCACGTAGTCGGTAAACTCCTTGATAACAAGGTTGTACCCGTCTTTGGCCAGCAGGGGCTTGACCACAAGCATGATGTCTTTGTGCGGAAAGGGAGTGACGCCGATGATGATATCTTCGGCGGCGAACGAAGGAACGGCCAGGGTCAGGATCATGGCCAGGGACAGAAGCAGACGTTTCATGGAGGCTCCTTGCTTGGGTAAGACTGTGCCCATTAAGAATCAAGACCCGCAGTGCCGATAGCGGGACCTTATCGCAGTATCTTGTACAAAAAGTTGCAGATACCCTGAATAACCAACACCAGCACACACAGGATGATAACGGAATAGATCATTATATCAACCTGAAAGCGGTTGTAGCCGTACTTGACTGCCAGGTCGCCCAGGCCGCCGCCGCCCACGGTGCCAGCCATAGCCGAATACCCAAGCAGGGTAATGGCGATGACGGCGATGTTGAGCACGATGGAGGGCAGCGCCTCGGGAAAGAGAACGCGAAAGATGATCTGGGTGTTGCTGGCCCCAAAGGAGCGGGCTGCCTCGATGACGCCTTTGTCCACCTCAAGAAAGCAGGTTTCGATGAGCCGGGCCACAAAGGGCGCGGCAGCAATGGTGAGCGGCACAATGGCCGCAGCACTGCCGATGGACGTGCCCACCACAATACGTGTGAAGGGTATGATGGCAATCAAAAGAATGATGAAGGGGAATGAGCGGACCAGGTTCACCACAAAATCTACCACCCGGTACACAGAGCGGCAGGGGCTCAGGCCGATGGGGTTGGTCACAATCATGAGAATGGCAAGGGCAAAGCCGATGAGCAGGGAAAAGAAGGTGGAAAGCATCACCATCTGGAGAGTCTCCCAGGTGGCCATGAGTATTTCCGGCATCTTGTCCTGCAGGCGGTCCCACAGGGGGGCATAGTCCTGCGCCAGCTGCGCGAGGGTGCTCAATTGCTCACTCATTACTTGCATCCGTAGCCTGCTTCACAGGGTATTCCAGTATTTCCCAGTAGAGGCGCTGGTCTTTCAGGTAGCGCAGCACGGCTTCAATATCCTGATCCTGTACATTAACAATGAGGAAGCCGAAAACATCGTCAAGATACCGTTCCAGCTTGCCGCCTACAATGGAAAAATCTATGCCGAGGCTTCTTGCCATCTGCGTGATGACGCTCTGCTGCGAAATGTCGCGCGGGAACATGAGCCTGATGTTGGTGCCGCCGGGTATGAGGGTGTACTCATTTTCCACAATGGCCTGCATGTCCTTTGTGGGCGACAGAAAAAGGTCTTCGGTTTTGCCCAGTGCCACGGTTTTGCCGCCGTCAAGCAGCAGCAGGCTGTGGCAGAGGCGTTTGACCACTTCCATCTGGTGCGTGACCATGATGATGGTCAGATTGAGCCGTCTGTTGATGTCTTCAAGCAGGTCAAGGATGGACGATGTTGTCTTGGGGTCAAGGGCTGAGGTTGCCTCGTCGCAAAGCAGAATGCTGGGGTTAAGGGCCAGGGCGCGGGCAATGCCCACACGCTGCTTTTGCCCGCCGCTCAGGCTTTGCACCCTTTGCTGTGCCTTGTCGGTAAGGCCCACAAGGTCAAGCAGTTCCATGACGCGCTTTTCGCGGTCAGGCCTGTGCCAGAGCTGCAGCGGAAAAGCCACGTTGTCAAAAACGTTTTTGCGGGCCATGAGGTTGAAATTCTGAAAAATCATGCCCATCTTGCTTTGCAACTGGCGCAGGTCGCCTGGGGCAAGTGAAGCCACCTCCACGCCCATAACCTTGACACTGCCCTCATCGTAGGCTTCAAGCCCGTTGAGGCAGCGCAAAAGTGTGGATTTACCGGCACCGGAATGCCCGACGATACCGAAAATCTCGCCCTGGCGAACATGCATATTGATGTTCTGCAAGACAACATTGCTGCCAAAACGTTTAAGAAGATGGCTTACCTGAATCATGCGGCGGAACCCTGAGTCTGTTTGTTATAATCCGAAGAGCATGCGATATTTGCCGCAAAAAGTAAAGGACGTTACCTGATTTGTTCTGTTGCATCGCCTGCCTGTGCGTACTTTGCCGTTGTTCTGAGCCGCTCTGCCGTTAATGTTTTATACGCCTGTTCTCTGCCAAAAATAAAGGGCTTACCCCTTGTGGAGCAAGCCCTTGTCAAACTTTTTGACGCGGCTTTATTTTGAATCAGTTTTTCTTTGACGCAGTTTCTGTTTGCCACAGCAGGTTGACCCTGTGCAGCCGTCAGCCATCAGCCATGAGAACAGGTGCCTTTGCGACAGTATCTGCCGTAAAGGCACTGTCCTCCCCCACAAAACATGCCAAAAATAAAAAGCTCAACATCTATACGTCAAACAGCATTTCCAGGTCTTCGCGGGTAAGGGATTTCCACGTGTCCTGACCGGGAATAATGGCCTCGGCCACGCCGCGCTTGGCTTCCTGAAGCTTGAGTATCTTTTCTTCCACCGTGTTCTGGCAGATAAGCTTGTAAGAAAAGACCTGTCTGGTCTGGCCGATACGGTGGGTACGGTCCGTGGCCTGGCTTTCGACGGCGGGGTTCCACCACGGGTCATAGTGGATGACGTAGTCGGCCGAGGTGAGGTTGAGGCCCGTGCCACCCGCCTTGAGCGAAATGAGAAAGATGGGAATCTCGGGGGTGTTGTTGAAGCGGTCCACCTGATCGAAGCGATCTTTACTCGCACCGTCAAGGTAGCAGAAGGGCACCTGCGTGAACTCAAGCCACTGCTTGATGATTTGCAGCATCTGAACAAACTGCGAGAAGACAAGCACTTTGTGCCCGCCGCCCACAATTTCCATAATCATGTCCTTGAAGGCGTCGAACTTGCCGGAGGGCAGGTTGTTGGAGAAGCCGGGCAGGTCCAGTTTGAGCAACCTTGGGTGGCAGCATATCTGACGCAGCTTGAGCAGGGCGTCCAGAATGGACATCTGGCTCTTGGCCAGGCCCTTTTGGTCCACGTCGGCGAGCACCTGGGCGCGCAGCTTGCGTGCAAGGGCCGCGTAAAGTTCTGCCTGGGCCTCTTCAAGCGCGCAGCAGGTGACGCTTTCGACCTTGGGCGGCAGGTCTTTGGCGACCTCGGCCTTGGTACGGCGTAAAATGAACGGACGTACCCGCGTGCGCAGGTAGTCGAGCGTTTCCGCGTCGCCGTCCTTGATGGGTTTGACAATACCCCGCTGGAAGGCGTGCTGTGAACCGAGAAAGCCTGGCATAAGAAATTCAAACAGCGACCAGAGCTCGAAAAGGTTATTTTCGATGGGTGTGCCCGACAGGCACAGGCGCATGCGGGCGTTGATGCGCCGCACGGCTCTGGCTGTGATTGTATTGGGATTCTTGATGTTCTGGGCTTCGTCCAGAATAACGGTATTGAATTCGTACTTCTCCATCTCTTCCAGGTCACGCCGCAACAGCGCATACGTGGTGATGATGAGGTCTGAGCCCGAGATATGCTTGAACATGCCCTCGCGGCGCGTGCCGTAGATGGTCAGCAACTTGAGGCTGGACACGAACTTTTCCGCTTCACGTTCCCAGTTGGGCAGAACGGAGGTGGGCACCACAATAAGGTTGGGGCCGCCCTGGCCGTGCTGCACCATGTGCTGGATGAAGGCCAGCGTCTGCACGGTCTTGCCGAGCCCCATTTCGTCCGCCAGGATGCCGCCAAAGCCGTATTCTGACAGGAAGTTGAGGTACGAAAGGCCCTGCACCTGATAGGCGCGCAGGTCTGCATTGAGCCCCTTGGGAGGCTCGATGGGGCGCACCTCGCGGAAAGAACGTATCTTTTCGCGCAGGTTGTTCCAGAAGGAGTCGGTGGCGGCACCGGGCAGGTCTTCAAGCAGACTGTCAAGCACGGGAGCTTCAAACTGCTTGAACTTGTGCTGTGGCGGCTTGGAGGGGTCGAGGCCCAGAGCCGTCAGTTTGTGCGAAAGCTTTTCAAGCCATGCTTCGGGCAGGCTCGTGTAGGAACCGTCTTTCAACTGCACGTAGCGCTTGCCGCGCGTCCACGCCTTCCAGATTTTTTCAAGCGGCAAGGACTGGCCCTCGTAGTCAACCGTGATGTCCAGCGAGAACCACTTTTCTTTTTCATTACTGACAACTTCGGCAGTAATATTGGATGTGGCCGTGCGCACCTTGTAACGCGAGAGGGCTTTTTCGCCGTAGACGCGGTAGTTTTCAACCAGCTTGGGGTAGTAGTCCAGCAGAAAGGCAATGGCTTCTTCTGGCTCAAGAAACCACAGTTTGCTCGAACGTGACTGAAAGTCCATGCCAGCAAGGTCGGTCATCAGCAGGGCTTCTTCGTCCTGATGGCGGCGCACAAGGAAGGTCTGACCGTCATAGGCGTAGCTGCCGGTCTGAAAATCGGGGTTTGGCCCATTGAGGGTGAACTCGCCGTGGCGGGTCTCATAGATATTATCAATCTCAAGGGTCAGCAGGCTGCCCTCTTCATCCAGAAAAAGCTTGGGATTATAGGTTGCTGGCTGAAAGACCGGTTCCATCTGCGTGAGGAACTGCTGTGGCTCGTAAAGCTCTGAAGCGGGCAAACGCGTCCACACCCGGTCAAGAAATTCGGAGATTTCTTCGTGGGGCACGACGGGGCGCTCATAGATGAGGTTGCGCACAAGGGAGGGGTAAAGGCCCGTCTGCACCGGGTAGAAATTGTGCTGGTAACAGACCCACAGCGGCATTTGCCCGTGAAAGGTAATGGGCGCATCTTCAGGTGCTGAACTTTCGTTCTGCGGGTTACGGCTTTCAGCCGCGGCGCGGCTGGCCGCACCAGCCCGGATGGGCAGTGGGGGGCGGCCTTCACGCTTGAGCAGCACTTCAAAGCTGAAGCCCGAATCGTCCAGAATGGGTTTGAGCTTGAGGGCAAAGGGGGTGCTTTCAATGCGGCAGGGCTTGTCTGTGTCCTTCCAGAGCAGATAGTATTCCTTGCGCAAGGACCAGAAAAACCAAGAGGTCAGCCCCTGGGGCACTTCAACCCTGTGGCCGTAATAATCCAGATGCTGGCCTATCTGCCGGGCCACGTGGGGCAATTGCGGTGAGAATTCGCACCAGTCGGGGTTATTGATGATCTGCTCAAGCGTCACTTCATTGTGCACGCTGGACAGGCCCGATTTGTTCTGCCGCCCGCGAAAGAAGGACACCAGAAGACGCCCCTGTTCCGGTTCAAACCGAAAAATGAGGTAGTGGCGACCTGGTTCTGGTTCCATGTCAGTTGAAAAGAAATTGCGAAAGCTCTGTTTCCAGTCTGTGCTTGGTGGCGGGGTTTCTTCGGCATCGCCCTGTTCTTTGCGCAGTTCTTCCACGAGGCGCAGGCCGAGAGCCGCCACATGACGGCAGATACCGGTGAACGCATCGGAGCAGTTACATTGCTGGCGTGTACTGCGGTCGGTGATGGTCAAACTCAGGCTGGGCGTGTAGACCTGCAGGTCGTCACCCTGGATGACGCCTTGCACGTCCCAGGTCTCGCCTTCCTGAATATTTATTTTTTGCACCTCGCCTTCGGACAGTATATAGTACGCTGCGTCGCGTATGTATTCTGGCACGCTATCGTGCAGAAAGGCTTGGCACATTTCGCGAACAACACTTTGTTCTGATCGGCTCATGCGTTCCCCAAGATTCCCTGTCAGACTTATTGAGATTTTTCAATGACAGGGCGCTGTTATGATGTTTGCGATAAATAGCACAGGGAGGGGGTCGAAAGCAATATGAAGCGACACAATTATGGAAAAAATAAATTTTGAGTGGGCAAACAGCATGTTGG
>JAQVZK010000116.1 GCA_028708195.1 Desulfovibrio sp. | reverse complement strand
GTGAGCGCGCCAACAACCTCAAGGCGCTGGCCGAAAGCTTCCGTCCCTTGCTGGTCCTCGCCGCTGAACTTGAGTACGCCGAAAAAGACGCCACCAAGCATCTGACAGACGGCGGCAAGGCGCATTCGCGCGCCCTGAGCGCGGTGTTTGCCGCGTGCGAACCCTTTACGGCCGAAAGCCTTGAGGCCGCCCTCAACGCCTACGTGGCCGACAACGGCCTCAAGTTCAAGGAGGTGGCCCCGCCCCTGCGCACGGCCCTTATGGGCTTTATGGGCGGCTCGCACCTTAATGAAATTATGGCATTTCTGGGCAGGGATGAGACCCTGGCGCGGCTTGAAAGGGCCACGGGGTAGGGCAGCCTGGCCCGCGAAGGTCAGGAGCCAAGTTCATCAAAATTGTAATTCCTTCGTCATTTTTTCAGTATCATCCTTGAAAGGTATTGAAAATTGACAGGAGAAACATGATGGGCGCTACTATTAGTATCCTGTATCTTACGTATAATCGTCTGGCGTATACCAGGATGACGCTTCCGGCCCTTATTGAAAATGCCGGAATGGATTTTGCATTGACTATTGTTGACAATGGCTCCACAGACGGCACAGTGGATTACCTGACAGAATTTGCCAAGCGGCATCGAAAACAGATCAAGCACATTTATTTTCTTGATAAAAATATGGGAATCTCCATCCCGACCAACGCGTTCTGGCGAAGTTCGCGTGCCGAGTTTCTGGGCAAGGTTGACAACGATACCCTTGTGCCCCCCAACTGGCTCAAACGGTTGCTAGAAGCCCATGAACAGTCGCCCGCTCTCGGTGTTGCTGGCGGATTTCATTTTAACCTCAAATACGTGGATGTTCCGGCTCTAGAGAAAAGGGTCATTTCTGTGGACGGCGTTCAGATGATCCCCGATGCCTACATTGGGGGGTGTTGTTATCTGTTCCGCCGCAGCCTGCAGCGCTCCATTGGATATCTCGCCGTCGGCCCAAGAAAAACGCACGGTTGGACAGAATACCAACAAGAAATTTTTCGGCGCGGCTATGTAAATGGCTATCTGTATCCGCTGCTTCTGGTAGAACATTTTGATGATCCCCTTGACCCTCGCAACTGCTCTCTGGGTGCGCATAAAGCTACTTCAATGACTTCATTTGCAGAAAAAGGGATGGCTCTGGATCGTAGAGAAATTCTTTCGTGGTATGTGCGCGATGCCGCGCGTGTTGTTTCTGGCATTTCTATGAAAGAAATTTTTGACCGGCGTGGCTAACTTGCATAGATACCAGGAAAGCTTAAGTAGAGTGAGCACACTATGAGTTCAAAATATCAGGAAGGTTTTGTTGTTTCAATTGTTGAGGAAACAAAAACGTTCGATGACGTTGCAATTCCACTGCACCTCACTCTACGTAGACTTGGGCATGATTCATTACTTGTGCGAAACGAGATTCATCCGCAAAAAATGAACATCCTCTTTGGTCTTTTTAACCTTTCTGAAGGTGAGCTGTCCTCCTTGCCAGATAATATTATCATTTACAATCTCGAACAGCTTGTTGAGGGCAGCAAGGGGCTCTACCCCGCCTACTTGAGGGCGTGCTCACGGTTTGCCGTTTGGGACTACAGCAAAGAAAATGTGGAACGTTTTGCAAAACAGTTTGGCATCACTGGCGTGACGCATGTTCCTTTTGGATACTGCCCAGAGATGACCCGCATAGATTCATCTTATCCTAAGGATATTGATGTATTGCTTTATGGTGCATTGAACGAGCGCCGAGTGGCCCTAATTAAAAACCTGCGTGCCGCCGGAGTGAACGCCATGGGGGTTGCGGGGGCTTTCGGGCTTTACAGGGATATTTTGATAGCCAGAGCAAAAGTAGTTTTGAATGTTCACTACTATATCCCCGGCATTCAAGAAATCATTCGCCTTGGGTATTTATGGGCGAACAAAAAATGTGTCGTGTGCGAATGTAATTCTGATACCGAGATACATGCGGGATTTGAAAACGCGTGTATCTACGCCCCCTACGAAGAGCTTGAAGAGAAGGTGTTGAGTATTCTCCAGCAACCGCGCGCTATTGCTGCTATGGAGAACGCGGCTTTTTTACAGTTTAGCAATAGCGCTTATGCCGATTCGCTTAAACCTGTTGTTGGCACGGGGCTGGCTCGAGCCAAGGCGAGGGCTCCTGTGCCGAGTTTTCTCAATGTCGGCTCCGGAAAGAATTTTTTGCCACACGCGCTTAATGTGGACATTTCTTCCCAATGGAATCCAGATATCGTCCTGGATATATCGCAGCCGCTGGACGCTGCTTGCACGCATGAAACAAACCGATTTGGATCAGTGCAGATCAAACCGGGAATGTTTAAAAAAATAAGGATGTTTGACGTTCTCGAGCATGTGGCGGACGTGCTGGCAACCATGACAAACCTGTTGGCTTTACTAGAAGATGACGGCTTTCTGCATCTTTGCGTCCCTTACGAACTGGGTCTCGGTGCGTGGCAGGACCCCACCCATCGACACGCTTTCAATGAAAACAGCTGGCTCTATTATACGAAATGGCACTGGTATTCGGGCTGGCGCGAAGCTCGCTTCGATCTTGAAAACTGTCAGTACCGACTGTCTTCGTTGGGAAAAGACATGCGCAAGAACGGCGATGCGATGGAAGTCATTTTGCGCACGCCCCGTGCGGTAGATGCCATGGAAGTGCTTCTGCGTAAAAGGCCCACGAATTTTGATGAAAAGACAATGTATGATCGGCAAAATCGTGCCTGCTACCCCAAACCTCAGCCTGAGTGGAGTATAAAGGGGTTTGATAAGGCTTAGACTGTGTACAGGCTGTTTTTATGCCTGTGTTTCATGGTCGCGCCAGATGGTTTCTGATATGATATTTTATGTTGCCAGTTGTATGGAGGTGGGTATGCCATGATAAATAATAATGAGAATATTCTTCCTGCCAACGTCTGGCCAGATACTGACAGCGCTCATTCTGCAGTTATTGACCTTATAGATGCGTGTAATTTGCGGTGTCCTGAATGCGTTCGCGGTTCGAGGACTATGAAAAATTCTTCAGGAAAAATGGAGTTATGTCTATTTAAGGATATATGCAGTAAACTCGTCAAAGAAAAAATAAATAAAGTATATCTGTATAACTGGACAGAGCCTTTCTTAAATAAAGATATAGCGGCGTTTATTGGTGCTGCAAAGTCTTTTGGGCTAAAAACAACCGTATCGTCTAATTTTTCGTTAAATGACATTCCCATTTTAGAAGCTTTTGAAGCAGGTCTTGACGAGCTGGTTGTTTCAGTCAGCGGCTTTTCAAGTAAAATTCAGCAAATATATCATAGGGGATCAAATATTGAAACTATCAAGAATAATTTGTTGTTGGTAGCGACAAACAAAGAGTATTTAGATAAAACAAAAGTAAAATATCTGCTATTTAACTATAACCAGGGTGAACTGGGTTTGATGCGTCAGTTTGCTGAAAGCTTGGGGATGGGATTTTTTATTGCTAATGCATGTGGTGATCCCTTGAACTGCAAACTTGAAGGTAAGACATCCGTCACATTTAAAGAAAAATCATCAATAATTATAGATGAAGCTGGCAAGGTAGAGTATATAAAGTATGATGCTCAATCCTGTTCTGCAAAAGCGAATCATATATGCCAGGTTGGGATTAGCCCAACCATAGACTATAGAGGGAATGCATATCTTTGTTGCGACCGGCCAAATCTGGAAGTGTTTAATCTGGGAAGCTATCTTGAGATGTCAGTAGAGGAGATGCTTCTGAAAAAATATTTGCATCCCGAATGTAAAAACTGCACATCAACAAGGTTTTGCAAGCTTTCGACCGCTCAAGAAGAGGCGATGATGCGTTCTCTTTTCAAGCCTGCAGTATGAGCTTTGGGCACTGTGCGTGTGGGGTGTTCAAGATAAGGTAAAGATATTTGAAAAGAAGCCCAAAGCGCCCGGGGTAGCTCTCAAGTTACTGGTACAGGGGGCTCATGGAGCGCAAAAGGTTGGTAAACAGGCCGTCCAGCCCCAGAATGAAGGTTTCCACATGGTCGGCCATGATGACCAGCAACAGGCCCACAAAGAAAAACCCCACGCCTATCTTGGCCGGAAAGCCGAATTCCATAATGTGTATCTGCGGTGAGGTACGGGCCACCAGGCCAAGGGCCACCTCCACCATAAAAAGCGCTACCATTACCGGGGCCGCGATTTGCAAGGCCAGCACGAACATCTGCGAGGCCAGGTGCAGTATCTGCCACAGGATGTTGGACCCGATGAAGAGCCCGCCCGGCGGTATCAGCTTGAAGGATGCGGCAAAGCCCTTGATCATGTACAGGTGGCCGTCCAGCGCCAGAAAGGTCAGGAGCGAAACCATCCAGAGAAAAAACGCCGTAATGCCGGTCTGGTTGCCAGTGAGCGGGTCGGCGAAGTTGATCATGGTGAAGCCCATCTGAAAGCCCAGCAACTCTCCCCCGGCCTGTATGCCCATGAACAGAAAATTGACGGCCATGCCCAGCACCAGTCCCAGCACCGCCTCACCCAGAATCATGATCACCATGTCGAAAGGATGGGCGGGTATATGGCTGCCCGACAGGGCAAGGTGCGGCCATACCCCCAGGGTGAACACCAGGGTTACGGCGGCTTTGACCTGCACGGGAATATTGTTGGTGGAAAACACAGGCAGCATGAACATGACAATACTTACCCGCATCATGGTAAGTATGAGACTTAAAATCTCTGCCTGGTTGTAGTTGAACACGTCCATGCCGGAGTGGATTGCAAAATGGTTGCCAAAAAATGCCACTCTTTTGCGCCACCGCGCGTCAGAAGGGTGACACGCGGTGGATATATTTTATCCGTCCGGCACCGATGATCTTTGCGGGCCTGGGCTGCCCAAAAGGTGTAGCGCCCGTGATTCATAGTGCCGCAGCAAAAGGCTCTCTGCGAAACATTGAACCATAAATTCCCGCCCCCCACACAATTCACTCCACCACGCCCCCCCACAAAGCATTGTCAGTTCTTCTGTTGTTCCTTGGGGTTGTAGTGGCGCAGTCCGTTAAAAACCCATAGGCCCAAAAGAAAAACAAGAAGTGCCGCAGAAAGCAGCACCGTGCTGTGTGCGGTGGAGAAGGCAATTTGCGCCGCGTCGGCGATGGCCCGGCCTTTTTCGCCGCCCGCAAGCTCTGCTGCCACCATGGTATCGCTGATAGAGTCCACAACGCTGTGCGGCAGGCCCTGGCGTAGGTGTTCCGGCAGTCGCAGTGCGGAACTATAGTTCACAGACAGCAGTACCCCAAAGCCCGTGATGCCCAGCCCCGCGCCCAGGTCATAGCCCAGAGCTTCAATGGAGCCTGCGGCCCCGCCCTTTTCAGGCGGCACGCTGCCCATGATGGCAATGGAAGAGGCCGTCAAGCCGATGCTGAGTGAAAGCCCCAGCACCACCATGCACCAAAATACCAGCCAGCCCGCGTCATGAAAGCTCGCAAGGCCAAGCCCGGCGAGGCTGCCCCCGGCGGCCAGCAGCGACAGGGTACAAACGCTCCGCAGGCCGCCCCATACCACCATTTTGCCAGCAAGCGGGCCGCCCACGGCAGAGGCGGCCATGATGGGCAGCATGAAGATGCCAGCCTGCAGGGGCGTGCGGCCGAGAACAAATTGCAGCTCCTGAGCAATGGTAAGCTCCACCCCGGCGAGCGCGCCCGAGACAATGAGGGCTGTCACAAGCCCCACACGAATGGCAGGCAGGCGGAACAGGCCAAGGTCAAGCATGGGCGCGCGCGCGGTCATCTGCCTGCGTATGAACAGCGCCAGCAAAAGGACGCCGAAGGCAAAAATGCCGAGGCAGAGCGGTATTGAGGCTCCCTGTTTGAAAACAGCCTTTATGGCGTACACCGTTGCCATAAGGCCTGCCGCCAGCGTCAGGGCCTGCCCGATGGGCCATGTGCCGCGGGGTTTTGTCTGGGGCTTGGGCAGCAGCAGGGCGGCCAGGGGCAGGATAACAAGGATAATGGGCACATTTATAAGAAACACCGAGCCCCACCAGAAATGTTCAAGCAGCAGGCCGCCAGCAAGCGGGCCCATAGCCGCGGCCACGGTGCTTACAGTGCCCCAGATGCCCAGGGCCATGGCCCTTTCTTTCCAGTCATCAAAGGTAAGGCGTATGACGGCCAGCACGCTGGGCACAATCATGGCCGCGCCCACGGCAAGAAGCCCTCTGGCCATGATCAGGGCTGTGGCGGTGGGCGAAAAGGCCGCCGCCAGCGAGGCGATAAAAAAGATGAGCAGCCCCGCGAGCAGCAGTTTGCGCGGGCCGATGCGGTCGCTCTGCGTGCCCATAGGTATGAGCAGACTGGCCATGATCAGGGGGTAGATGTCGATGATCCAGAGTATCTCCGTGCCTGTGGCCTGTAGCGAAAGGGTCAGCGAGGGAACGGCGATATGCAGGATGGTCATGTCCATAGCAATGGGCAGCCATGCCACCATAACGGCCACAAGTACCCGCCAGCGCGCGGCCTTTGAGAGATATTTTCTGGCGGGAGCGCCCTGTGGAGGCGCGCTGTGGGTATTTGGGCTGTCGGTATTCATAAAAAATGGGCTAGTTGTTGCCGTATGAGCATTGTAACAGGGTACGTGGCAGAATGCGAGGCGCGGGGCAGACGAGACACCCATAGTGAGGCAGCGGGCATTTCAGGGGCTGTCCCTAAACGATTCTTTTGTCCAACTGACTGCGTTAAAAGGCTATTTTTACACCTGTCATGTCCCGTAAGGGAACATTCTTTTCGTAAAAAAGGCCTTTTTCTTGCCCTTGGTACAAAATCGTCTGTGTAGAAACAGCCCCCTGGCGAAAGTATGTTTTTGACAGAATACCCGCTCTGAAAAACAGGCATTGCAAACGTATCAATATTTATGTGCCTGGCAAGGGCAGCGGCCGCAATGCACGGCGGTTTTGCTATGCAGCGTTTTTGTTGCGCGACTTGCTGAACATGTTCACAACCAGCACAAAAAACAGCGGCGTAAAGTACACGCCAAGCGCCGTTGCGGTGACCATGCCAGCCATAACCACAGTGCCCAGGGCGTTTTGCGCGCCTGAACCGGCCCCGCTGCTCAAGGCCAGCGGAATAACGCCGAGGATAAAGCAGAGCGAAGTCATGATGATGGGCCGCAGCCGCAGCTTGGATGCCTCAATGGCGGCAGCCATCAGGCTTTTGCCCGCCCGGTGCTGGGCGCGGGCAAACTCCACAATAAGAATGGAGTTCTTGGCTGACAGGCCCACAATGGTCAGCACGGCGATCTGAAAGTAGATGTCATT
>JAQVZK010000115.1 GCA_028708195.1 Desulfovibrio sp. | reverse complement strand
GTAGGTGGAGAGAAAAATCTCTTTATCGCTTTCGCCCGGCAACACCAGTTCGCCATAGGTGAGGTGCCCAGGCGCCAGCGTGGACTTGATGACCGCGTGATACATGCCGGGCTTGAGCTTCTGGCGTACGCTGTGCTTGAGGCAGAAGCCCCAGCGACGGGCATAATAAGAAGTCACATAAGGGATGGCTTCGGGCAGATCAGGCCGGGAGTGGAGGTGCTCCTGCAGCTCTTCCAGAGGCAGCATGATATCCACCGGCTCGGAATAGCCTACCACGTGCAGATTGCTGTAAGCAAAGTCGGCGATGACTTCGCCGTCTGGGTCAGTCAACCGTGCTTCGGTGATATTCCACTCATCGGGTATAGTCCAGTCAAAGACCTGACTTCCAGAGGGAACTTCGTGTATTTGCAGGTCCGGCATCACTTCCTTGATTATAGAAAGAGTCTGTCGAACGCCGTTACCAGTGATGCTGCGGCAAATAGGAAAAAGCCGCTGAAGAAAGCTGTGCAGATTTGGCATGGGAAGAGCCTTGTGCGCCTATTGTCCGCCCTGGGGGGATACGGACATAAAAGTACGGACATAAAAGTATGGTAAAAAGATCAGCCGCCCTGCTTGGGCCATACTGGCTATGAAAAAACGGCATCTTCCCTCCTGCACAGATGGCGACCACACAATCGCCCAACGCGCGGCGTTGGCCCCCGTTCGGAACCCTCTCGCCCGCTCTCCCTTACTGCCACGCCGCCAGTGGCCGGGTTCGCTATTCGTATGAATGATGACGATGACCGGTTCTGTACGGATTGTCTTTGGCTGGCATGTCACTGCCAGTGACGTGTATCTCTATACGGGGCATACGGAAGCAAAAAGTCCGGCGATTGTCCAGTACTGTTTGCACACTTGAGCCGAAAGAGAACAGAACTTTTTATAACTTGGCATTCAGACTAACAATTTTTTTATTAGTACACAGTGGGCACTTTTGCTGTTGGGGTGCTTTGGCAATACGCAACCTGCGGATAAGGCCATACCACAAGCAATTACATTGCAATATCAATATTATATATGACTAATTACATAGTAATATAATAAATTTACGTATATCTTTATGATTATTTTAAGTACAACATATATAATTAAACATACTACAAATCTGGTATCAGCAGAGTACAAGTTATTTTTAAAATAAAACTTGTTATAGAATATTCACATTAATTTATATATCATATTAAAAAATAATTTATGCCGTATGATAAAATATACCCTTGATAAAAAGTTCATTAATGCAGCCTCATACGCCTACAATCTATAATGCAATACTGTTGCTGGATTAAACAAAAAGACCCTTCATAAATGTGGGGTGGGGCGTTGCGCATCCCCCACGCGCGGTGCGCGTACCCCCGCGCAAGCGGCTCAAATGAAAAAAAAGAAAACGCCCCGAATTTTCATTCAGGGCGAAAGCAAACACTGGCATTCCCGCCGCACAGGCGGCCAAAATAGAAACAATCAGGGCAGTACAACTCAAACTTGAAACACCACAGGCTTCCGTTATACCTCACGTCTCAAGCGCGGCAGCGCAAACACAGCAAAGCAAAAACCCTCGCTGTCTGCCTAATCTTGCACCTGTTACCCCCAGACCGCGGTGATCAGCTCGTGCAGCCGTACGGAAAGCGCCTTGAGGTCCGGCTTGGTATACTGGGCGTCCGCCCCAACCAAGGCACATTTTTTGGCAAGGCTTTCATTGATCATTGAAGAAAAAATGGCTACGGGCAGCTTTTTGAGTATGGGGTCGTCCTTGATGCGCTTGCACAGCGCGAGCCCATCCATTGCGGGCATTTCGATATCGGTGATGACCCCTTGCAAAAAATCGGAGACGGGCCGGTTTTCAGCTTCGCATTTGTCACGCACTGTCTGCAGGTAGTCCCAGGCTTCTTGCCCGTTGACGCGCTGCTCCACCTTGAAGCGCCCTTCCTGGTTGAGCAGCTCGAGCAGCAGGCTGCGAATACTGCTGGAATCGTCCACCTGCAGGATTTTATAGGTCTTGCCGTCCGAGGCGTCCATATCGGCAGAGTCATAGCGCAGGGCCATGGCCGGGTGCAGCTCAGCAACGATGGCTTCCAGGTCCAGCAGAAAAATCACTCGCTCTTCCAGCCGCACCACGCCAGTAACAGAACTGCGGCTCATGTTCTGTAAAAATTGCCCGGGCGCTTCTACGTCTGTCCAGCTCAACCTGTAGATGCGGTTGACCCCAGACACCAAAAATCCCGTACAGACACCATTGAACTCTGTGACAATAACCTTGGCGTCTTCATTGGTGATGGGGGCGCTGCCCAGAAAACGGGCCATGTCAATAAGTGGCACAATACGCCCGTTGCGGTGCAAAAACGCGCCCAGCAGAGCTTTATGGCGCATTTCCGGCATGGCCGTTACGGGTTGGCGACGGCCAATCTCAACCACTTTGGCCACATTAAGCCCGTAATGGGCCTCATAGCCGTCCTGATTGACATAAAACTCGACTATTTCGAGCTCATTAGTGCCGGTTTCGAGCAAAATATTGGTCTGCGCCATGAAAATACTCCATTAAACAAACTGGACCACGATATTGTACCGCATGTGGAACTTTTAGTCCTGAAGCGATTGATTTTCTGTTCAACTTATCGGCCAGAACAAATAAGTATTTAGCTCTATGGATAAAAATATCGGTTTTCTGCGTCAGTCTCACCTTGCCGCTCACTACAAGCTGGCAGGTGAGGCCAGAGGAAACGCCCTTGGGCCGTCGCACAGACTGCCATACGCACAGACTGCCATACGCAGGGGCAGTCACGAGACAGGCCGCCGTCGCACTAGCCACGCGCAATGCACTGGCGCCACGTGGGCAAAAAGCCCACACAACCCCTGGGCCGCCTTAGCGCGGCCTCACGGGCAAGAGCAAGGGCGGCCCCCGGCCAATCTAGGCTGGCTGCGTCATATCGGTGAACAGCCGGGTGGACATATATCTTTCGCCTGTATCACAGGCGAAGGTGACGATATTCTTGCCTTCCATTTCCGGGCGTACCGCAAGCTTGAGGGCTGCCGCCACGTTGGCCCCGGTGGATATGCCCGTCACGATGCCGCTGCGCATAAGCAGACGCGATGTGGCCAGGGCTTCTTCAGCATCGGCCAGCAGTACTTCGTCCAGCAGCGAGCGGTCAAGAATGGCGGGCACAAAGCCGGCCCCAATACCCTGAATAAGGTGTGGCGAGGGCTTGCCGCCAGAAATCACGGGCGAGGCGGCGGGCTCCACGGCAATGACCTTGAAGCCGGGGATGCGTTCTTTCAAAAAGCGGCCAGCACCCGTAATGGACGAGCCAGAGCCTACGCCAGCCACCAGCACGTCCATCTTGCCGACGCTGTCGCTGTAAATCTCGGGCCCGGTGGTCTTGTAATGGGCCTGCACGGCTTCAGGGTTGGTGAACTGACCGGGGATGAAACCGCCCTGCTCTTCAGCGATACGGCGAGCTTCTTCAACGGCTCCTGTCATTCCCCTGGCCGCGGGAGTGAGCACCAGTTCAGCGCCCAGCCCCTTGAGCAGGTTACGCCTCTCAATACTCATAGATTCAGGCATGGCAAGTACGCAATGCAAACCGCGAACAGCTGAAACCAGGGCAATGCCAATGCCCATATTTCCGCTGGTACCTTCAACAACAAGGCCCCCTGGCTCAAGCTCCCCCCACTGAAGCGCATTCTCAATCAGGTGAAAAGCCACGCGGTCTTTGATGGAGCCGCCGGGGTTACGATTTTCAAGTTTAAGCCAGACCGTGCCGGGCAGAGCATGCGAAAGATCAAGCCGTAGCAAGGGGGTGTTGCCAATTGCCTGTAAAATGTTTGTCAGCATGGCGAGGAAACCTCATATTGTCGTAGGAAAATTCCCGAAAAACCTGTGGGATGGGCAGGTGAAGCTTTACAACAGACGCGTTTTGCTTAACAGTCAGGACTACAGAATAGAGGAAAGTACGCCCCTTGGCAAACTTTCCGACTGGTCCATGCCGGGCCAATTCCCGGCGCGCACAGCCTTGCGCCGCACCGGCGGCTCAGCATAACGACGGAGGACATCATGAAATTTCTCAAATCCGCATCTCTTGTCTGCGCTCTGGTTCTTTGCCTTTCCGCCGGTCTGGCTCAGGCCAAGGCCGACACCGTGGCTCTGTATACCGAAGCCGTCATGACAGGCGACATCCCCGCCCTTCAAACACTGCTGGCGCCCAATTACTGGCACATCGCCGGCAATGGGCATATCGAAGACAAAGAACACTTCATCGAATCCATCAAAAACAAAGAACTGGTGGTTAACCGGCTGACCATCAGCAATGTGCGCACCACAATAATCGGCGGCGCTACTCTGCTGACTGGCAACGGCTACTTCAAAGGCACCGTGGTGCCCGCCCAGCCAGAAGGCCTTATGCGCTTTACGCTGGTTGTTGTGAAAAACCAGAACCGTGACCAGGTGGTGCTGTTTCAGGCTACGCCCGTTGTTGCAAGCTCCGAATGCAAGGACGGCAACTGCAAGATCCAGTAGCCTCTTCTGCGATATTTCAATAATACCGAGCCCTGTCCATGACGGGGCTTCTTTGTTTGCCGTAGCGCCGCGCCATGGTATTGCAGCATGACATGGTGGAGAGATGCGGCAATCCCGTTTAGGATAGCTGCCAGAACACCTGCGTTTACCTCTGAAGTGCCTTGTGGGCGAGTGACCCGGCCAGAGGTTCTTATGTGAAGAATTTTGTGGGGGAGCCTTTTTGCAAAAGGGTCTCCTCCTCCACCCCCCTAACACCTTTATTCTTCTCTCAACTTGCCACAGGGAGCCGCCTGCTCCGCAACATATCCCCCGGGGCCTTGCCTGCAAGGCTCCACCGCCTCAAAGATACCCTGCTCCAGACAGTGCGGGCACGAGCGCCTTTCAGGGCCTTTCAAGCAATTTCTGCCCGTACTTCGCAAAGTAATCGCAAAGACCTGACAGCAAAAACCGCCAGATCGGCAGGACACAACATGCATATACTTATTCTGGGTTCCACAGGTTTTATCGGCTCACAGATGACAGCACGCTTTTTGGAACAGGGGCATACCGTCCGCGCCGTTGTGCGGAGCAATGCGGGCAACCGCCCGGCACGCCCCGGCCTTTCCTATGCCCCGTGGGATGGCAAAACCACCTCTGGCCTGCTGCCCCTGCTGCCCCTGCTGGAAGACATTGACGCCGTGATCAACCTGCAGGGAGAAAATATCGGTGCCGGGCGCTGGACCGCGCCCCGCAAGCAAGCCATTGTTCAAAGCAGGCTCAATGCGGGGCACGCCCTGACCGCCGCCCTGCAGGCAAGGCGTGACGCGGGGCTGCCCTTGCCGCGCACCATGCTGCAGGCATCGGCCTGCGGTTATTACGGCCTGTGGCCGGATGCCGCCAGCGCCCCGGCGTGCGAAGAAAACAGCCCCCAGGGGCAGGGTTTTCTGGCAGAAACCTGCGCCCTGTGGGAAGAAAGCACGGCCCTAGTGGAGACAATGGGCATCCGCCGCTGCGTTTTGCGCTTTTCTCCCGTTATCGGACAAAAGACATCAGGGGCCGCAGGGGGATTTTTAGAAAGGATGTTGCCGCCGTTTCTGTATTTTCTTGGCGGGCCTGTGGGTTCTGGCCGCCAGCCCATGAGCTGGGTGCACATGGCCGACGTGGTGCACGCGGCGCAATTTCTGCTTGAGGGTGAAGACCTCAAGGGCATTTTCAATATCAGCGCGCCTTCACAGGCGGACATGCGCCAGTTTGCCCGCGACCTGGGCAAGGCATGCTCCCGCCCGGCCTGGCTTCCTGTTCCCGGTTTCATTCTGCGGCTGGCTTTGGGCCAGATGGCCGAAGAGCTCGTTTTGAACGGGCAAAAATCTGTTCCCGCGCGGCTCACACAATCCGGCTACATTTTCCGCTACCCGAGCCTTGAGCAGGCGCTGGCAGACACGCTCAGGCCGCGCGCGTAAGACAGCGTTCACAAAGCTCTTTACCTCTCTTTCCAAACCGCCGAAGCATAAAAACAGGCGGCACGGACTATATGTCCGTGCCGCCTGAAAGCGTTGGCAAAATCAGCGTAACATCGCAAACCGTTCCAACAAAAAACTCTAATGGTCCTCCACGGAACATCCCAACAAAATAACTCTAGCAGGTGCCGCCGACCAGGCGCAGCAGGCGCAGCAACTGGTGTGTGAAGCCTGCTTCGTTGTCGTACCAGATGAGCACTTTGACCATCGTGCCGTCGAGCACCTGGGTAGACAGGGCATCCACCACGCCGCCGTGGGTGCTGCCCCTGTAGTCGATGGAAACCAGAGGTTCTTCAGAATAGCCCATATGCGCGCCAAGAAGGCCCTCGCTGGCGGCCTTGAGGGCTTCATTAACGGCTGCGGCGTCACAGGCCCGTTCCACTTCGCAGGTCAGGTCCACGAGCGAGCAGTCGAAGGTAGGCACACGCACGGACATACCGTTGAGTTTGCCTTCGAGTTCGGGCATCACGACGCCCACGGCCTTGGCCGCGCCCGTGCTGGAAGGCACCATAGACACGGCGGCGGCACGGCCGCGGCGCCAGTCCTTGTGTGAGCCGTCCAGAATACGCTGGCTCATGGTGTAACTGTGGATAGTGGTCATAAGGCCGTGGCGGATGCCAAACTTCTCATGCAGCACCTTGGCCACAGGTGCCAGGCAGTTGGTGGTACAGGAGGCGGCGGAGATGGTCTTGTGCTTGGCGCAGTCGTACACATGGTCGTTGACGCCCATAACAATCATGGCGTCCACGTCCTTGGCCGGGGCCGAAATAACGACCTTTTTAGCGCCACATGCCAAATGCTTGACGAGGCCTTCGCCGTCCTTGATGGTACCCGTTGTCTCCACGGCAATGGTAACGCCCAGGCGCTCCCATTGCCATTCACCGGCCTTGTGGCGGGTTACGGCGATATGGCGGCCGTTGACTATAATGCCGTTCTCGTCGTGATCCACACTGCCCGCAAAGGTGCCGTACGTGGAGTCGTACTTGAAAAGATAGGCCAGGGCGGCATTATCGGCACGCGCATTGATGGCGGCAATTTGCAGATCCTGGTCATCGGCCAGCAGACGCAGCAGATAGCGGCCAATACGGCCGAAGCCGTTCATTCCCAGTTTGACAGGCATGTTGCGCTCCTTGACGAAAACGTATGTTTTTTTAGGCTTTGCCTGAAGATCCCATCACATTACGGATCTTGTGCGCCACCATTTTTTTGACAGCTTCCCGGGCGGTCTTGAGGTAGGCCCGGGGATCAAATTCTTCGGGGTGCTCGGCAAGATACTGGCGGATGCAGGCCGTGACAGCCAGGCGAATATCCGTATCCACGTTGATTTTGCACACGCCCATGCCAGCAGCCTTGCG
>JAQVZK010000114.1 GCA_028708195.1 Desulfovibrio sp. | reverse complement strand
ATTCAAAAAAATGTTCACAGGTTTCCAATGTACTGTCCCATGGCTTGAACAGGCGGTACTTACTCGTTTTATGATGGCAGGCCATTGGGAAAAGCATCTGCGCAAAGTATGTTTGGTAAAAAAAAAGAAACACGACATTTTTGTGAATACGGTCATGCGTCTATTTGGCAATAAGGTTCACATTCATGGACATAATGCGGGACTACATCTTTTGCTGGAATTTCCGAATGGTCCGGACGAAAATACTCTTGTCGCAGCGGCAGAAGAACATGGTGTACATGTTTACCCAGCATCAACTTTTTGGGTTGACAGGAAGTCTGCCATTAAAAATTGTCTGCTTATCGGATATGGAACGTTGTCTGAGAAAGACATTGTTGATGCATTGGAAATATTAAATACAGCTTGGTCTCCAGTTCTTTAATGAACTATATATGATCTATGAAGTATTGTCGCGCTGTTTATGCTCTAAATCATAATGTCACTGCATAGCCGTATACATGGGATAACTTTTTTTGTATTTGGGGCAAGGGCTTCCTAACAGCGTACATCTTTTCCTGTATTAGCTGTACTGAGCAATAGTCACTTTGATGGCCGCTCCTCCATTTCTACGAAGTTGAATCCCAGTGTGAATCAGGACGATTCGTAGATATATTATTTTGCTAGATGATGTCGTCAAATCATAAAAAATAGAGTATAGTCTTTTCAGGCTCTACCTCAAAGACGGGGACGCTATGCCCCCGTCTTTGGTGTAGAGCCGTGTAGAACCACAAAGTACACTTGTATGTCCTTTTGTATGTCCCAACGAAAAAAGGCTTATGGCGTGTAGCCATAAGCCTTTTGTTTTTTTGGTGGGTCGTGCGGGGTTCGAACCTGCGACTCTCTGCTTAAAAGGCAGATACTCTACCTGCTGAGTTAACGACCCGTTGAGACGCGCAATATATATACTGACGTTTTGACTGTCAAGTGGCAAAATGCGTGGCTGACGCGTTAGCGCCAGCCAAAATCTCAGTCATTTGCTAACAGGCTGGTTTTTCAGCTTGTTATTCTGGTTCCGGCGTACGTTCCGGGGTGAGCCTTTGGCCGGTGCGCAGGGCGTGGCCCAGTGCTGCTAGCTCTTTTTTTCCTGTTTGGCCCAGGTATCGCGCAGGGTTACCGTGCGGTTGAACACAGGGCGGGCCGCGCTGCTGTCCTTGTCTTTGCAGAAGTAGCCCAGACGCTCGAACTGTATTTTTTCGCCCACAGGCAGGGTTGCCAGGGCTGGTTCAAGCTGCCCCTCAACAACCATGAGCGACTCTGGATTGATATTGTCCAGAAACGTCTGGCCTTCGGGAGCCGCATTGGGATTTTCTGCGGCAAAAAGCTGGTCGTACAAGCGTATTTCCGCCGGGACGGCGTGCGGGGCCGACACCCAGTGGATGGTGCCCTTGACCTTGCGGCCGTCCGGGCTTTGACCGCCGCGGCTTTCGGGGTCATACACGCAGCGCAGTTCAACCACGTTGCCGGCGTCGTCCAAAATGGCTTCGCGGCAGGTGATAAAGTAGGCGTAGCGCAGGCGCACCTCCGCGCCGGGGGCGAGGCGGTGGTATTTCTTGGGCGGCTCCATGCGGAAGTCGTCGCGCTCAATAAAGAGCTCGCGCGAGAAGGGAACCTTGCGGCTGCCGTAGCTTTTGTCTTCGGGATGATAGGGCATGTCGAACTCTTCCACCTGGCCCTCGGGGTAGTTTTCAACGACCACCTTGATGGGATCAAGCACGGCCAGGGCGCGCGCGGCGTTGGCGTTAAGATGCTCACGCATGCAGAATTCCAGCATGGAATATTCCACTGTGGAGTCCGCCCGCGCCATGCCGATGCGGGAGCAGAACTCGCGCAGGGCTTCCGGCGGTACGCCACGGCGGCGCAGGCCGCAGAGAGTGGGCATGCGGGGATCATCCCAGCCCTGAACGTGCCCTTCCTTCACAAGCTGGATGAGCTTGCGCTTGGAAAGCACCGTGTAGGTGAGGTTGAGGCGGGCGAATTCTATCTGCTGCGGGCGGTAAGCGCCGAGCGTTTCCAGCACCCAGTCGTACAGTTCGCGGTTATTGACGAACTCCAGCGTGCAGAGCGAGTGGGTGATGCCTTCAATGGAGTCCGACAGGCAGTGCGTGTAGTCGTACATGGGGTAGATGCACCACGTATCGCCCGTGCGGTGATGCGCGGCATGGCGGATGCGATACAGCGTAGGGTCGCGCATGACAAGGTTGGGCGAGGCCATGTCGATCTTGGCGCGCAGCACGCGCTGGCCATCGGCAAACTCCCCGGCACGCATGCGGCGGAAGAGGTCGAGATTTTCTTCAACACTGCGGTTGCGCCAGGGGCTTTCGCGCCCTGGTTCGGTGAGGGTGCCACGGTGCTCGCGGATTTCCTCCGCCGAAAGGTCGTCCACGTAGGCCTTGCCCAGGCTGATGAGCTGCTCGGCATAGGCGTAGAGCTGTTCAAAATAATTGGAGGCGTAGAATTCGCGGTCCTGCCAGTCACCGCCAAGCCAGCGCACGTCACAGCGGATGGAGTCGACGTATTCCTGTTCTTCCTTGGTGGGATTGGTGTCGTCAAAGCGCAGGTTGCACTGGCCGCTGAACTCTTTGGCAACGCCAAAGTTCAGGCAGATGGACTTGGCGTGCCCCAGGTGCAGATACCCGTTAGGCTCGGGAGGAAAGCGCGTATGAACCCTGCCGTTGTAGCGGCCAGTGGCGTTGTCTTCAATGATACGAGCACGAATAAAGTCAACGCCGGGCTTGTTTGTGGCGTCTGCCACAGCGTCGGCGGCAGCGTGGGCGGCGGCGGCACAAGGGGAATCGGCGGCGGGGGGGGTCATGTTCTTTGTCTCGGGGGCCATACTGCGCTCCATTACTTCCTGGCGATAATGTAAACTGTATAGCTACGCCAAGCAGGGGCGGGGGTCAATCGCGCAGGCGCTGTACAGGCCCCGCGCAGGCGCTGCCCTGCGGCAGCATGGAAGAATATCAGGTTGTTGGCTCTGCCTCTGCTGCTGGACTTGCTGTTGTGGGCGTGCCCCAAAAAGCCGGGAGCAGCCAGAAGAAAAGGAACAAAAATACCCGGATGCTTGACAGCCATGCCAACCTGAGCTAGCTTGCACTTCTGCATTCCGGGCGTATTGCGTCCGACACGCGGAGAGGTGTCCGAGTCGGCCGAAGGAGCTCGCCTGCTAAGCGAGTATACGGGCTTAAACCTGTATCGAGAGTTCAAATCTCTCCCTCTCCGCCATAGAGCAAATGGCAACGGCGAGCTACTGAATAAGTAGCTCGCCGTTTTTTGCGTCTGAGAGGGGTGGTAGTCCCCCCATTATTAGGAGCGATCAGAAGTAGAAACTATGCCACTTGGACCAGCTTCATAGCTGGCGTAATGTGAGGTATTTATAACTCTTCTTACGATTTCTATAATGAGTTCCTCTATTGAACACTCTTCTGGAGGGTGCACTTCTTTTAGGTATATTATTGGGGGGATAGCAGCGTTCAGGATCTCGGCAGCTTGCAACCATTTTGCGCCTTGTCCCCACAAAATCCAATCCGGGTTAACTCCTTTCTTCCTCCACAAAGTAAGCAACCAGTCTGATGGGATACTTCCTCTCTTTTTTGCATCCGAAATCGAAGATTGCTTTATACCCAAAAGTGAAGCTAGCTCCTGTTGCGTCCCGCATCCAGTAACAAGCTGAATACGGCTCATCGCTTCTTTGAAGTCTGGCATTGGTTTGTCGTCCATCTGTTTGTCTTCTTTGGTAAAAAAGTCGGTAGTGATAAGGCTGGCCGAGTTATACTTTGATATATCACCGTAAACTTGGAAAATCAACTTTGATACATTAGCACACTGAGGTGGGCTAATGATCAGAAGTAATCTCAAGGAAATCATGGAACGGCTCGACGTTACCTACAAGCAGCTTGAAGAAAAGACAGGCGTTTCAAGCCAGACGATTACTCGTGCGCGTGGCGCCATGATCAGTGAATGCCGCCTCTCCACGTTGGAGACAATCGCCCAGGCTTTGGGCGTTACCACGAAAGACCTGTACGATGAAGAAAATCAAAAAAAGTGAAAAAGTTTTCGCCGGGTAACTTTTAGGGTAAGAAATTATCTACTTAACGATTACTTTAATAATTCAGGATAGATATAATCACATTTCAAATCTCTCCCTCTCCGCCATAGAGCAAATGGCAACGGCGAGCTACTGAATAAGTAGCCCGCCGTTTTTTGCGTCTGAAAAAGGGGGGTTTTTAGTGGGGCGGGGCAGATAACACGGCCCAGGCACACCACTGCCGCCAAGCAGACTGTGCGCTAGCATTGAGGTTCTTGCCTGCCCGAGAAAAATCATCTGCGGGCGGCTGATACAAAAAGGCCCCGGTCAGTATGACCGGGGCCTTGGCGTTTGATTCAAGCCCGCCTGATGCGAAAGGATTGCAAGGAACCTCAGGCTTTACCGATGCTTGGCCGTGCTGCAGAGGTGTCTCCCCGGTGGCGCGCGTTTGTCGTCGCCTGGGAGCACTTGGCGGCCAATGGTGGAAGCGCGATGTGGTTTGACCCTCAACGCGTCTGGCGGGTATGCGGTCCCGTCTTTTCCAGATCGGCGTAATTAAGCGGGCTTACCCGCCAGGTTTTTGGTATGAAAATCTTCCTACCGCAAACATTATGAACAGCACAAAATGTACCTGCCAACGCCGTCAGTACATGTCATATGGCGGGAGCAGCGGTGCCATACCCATTGTCTCTTGCCGGTTGGCTGGTACATTTTGTCTCGCGCTCTGCTGATGGATTTGTATACAGAGGGCTGACTGTTTGTTCAGTCAACCTATCAAATGACGTTGTCATTGGCAAACTGTAATTTTCACAAAATTTGCTGCAAGGCGCATAATTGCCTGCCAATTGCCGCAATGCGCAGTATTTTTTTGTTTTCAACGTGCAAAAGGGCCGCTGCAAAGCAGCGGCCCTTTTTAGCGGAAGAGTATCGGATTATTCTTCTACAAGTTCGCGCACGCTTTCACCGTAGGAGTCTGTAACCAGGGTCTTAATGCCCATAAGTTCAGTCCAGCGGCGGAATGTGCCGACGATGACAAAGACCATAAGCACCATGACCAGGCAGGCCAGAGCGGCCAGCAGGTACTTGCCGTTGGGGATATAGTCGGTGGTCAGCTGCAGGTAGCCAGCCCAGAAGGTCACTACCGTCATGAACACACCGGGGATGGCGGTCATAAGGCAGTACTTGCCCCTGTTCATACGCAGCAGCATGCTGGTGCAGACGATAAGGGCGCAGGCAGCCAGCAGTTGGTTGCTCATACCAAAGAGCGGCCAGATGTTGCTGATGTTGCCGGTGTAAACCAGGTAGCCCCACATGGATGTGAACGCAAGACTGGTAATGATGACACCGGGTGTCCAGTTTTTGTCACCAAAGGGAGCGTATACCTTGCTGAGCATTTCCTGAAGGAAGAAGCGGCCTACGCGTGTGCCGGAGTCAATGGCGGTCAGAATAAAGACCGCTTCAAACATGACGGCAAAGTTGTACCAGTAGGCCATCAGGTGATCCATGTAGGGGATCTTGTGGAAGATGTGCGCCATGCCCACAGCCAGTGACACTGCGCCGCCAGGACGGGCGTGCAGGTTAAGGCCGATCTTTTCTTCAAAGAAGCCCAGGTCAACTGTGTGCAGGTTGGGGTGCACGGCCAAAAGGGCGTCGAACTTGGCAGGGGTGGCATTGATGGCAAAATAGTCGCCGGGCATCAGCGTGCAGGCGGCGATAAGGGCCATCATGGCCACAAAGCCTTCGGTCAGCATGGCGCCGTAGCCGACAAAGAGAATGTCGCGCTCTTTACCGAGCATCTTGGGTGTTGTACCCGTGCCAATAATGGCGTGGAAGCCAGAGATGGCACCGCAGGCAATGGTGATGAAGATGAAGGGCAGCACGGGCCCGCCGATCACAGGGCCACCGCCGTAGATGAAGGGCGTGATGGTGGGCATGAGAATGGTGGGCTGCACAAAGATGATGCCCACGGTCAGCATAAGAATGGTGCCAATCTTCAGATAGGTGGAAAGATAGTCACGCGGCACGAGCAAGAACCACACGGGCAGAACCGAGGCAAAGAAGCCGTAAACGGCAATGGCAATGGCCACGGTATTTCTGTCCCAGTCAAAAGCCCAGCCAAGCACATCCTGCTTCATGAGGTCATGGCCGCTCAAAATGCCCACGACCAGCAGCACCAGACCCAAAAGACTGGCCAGCAGCACGCTGTTCTGCTTGAAGCGCATGATGAGGCCCATAATCATGGCTATGGGCATGGTGATAACAACGATAAACAACGACCAGGGGGCGTTGTGCATGGCGCTGATGCAGGCCAGTGAAAGTCCGGCCAGGGTGAGGATAAGAATACACAGGATGGCTATACCGGCTACTGTGCCAGTGACGGGGCCGATTTCACGAGTGGCGATGGCGGCAAGGCTCTGGCCTTTGTGACGCACTGAGGCAAAAAGAACCACCATATCGTGAACCGCGCCGCCAAGAACGCAGCCAACAAGAATCCATAGCGCGCCCGGCAGATAGCCGAACTGCGCCGCCAGCACTGGGCCCACAAGAGGCCCTGCGGCGGCAATGGCCGCAAAATGGTGTCCGTAGAGGACATATTCGTTGGTTTTCACATAGTCGTGTCCATCGGCAAACCGTACCGAAGGCATGATGCGGCTGTTGTCGAGCCGCAGTACTTTATTTGCCAAAAAAATACCGTACACACGGTATGCGACGGCAAAAATACACAATGCCGCAAACACAAGCGTTATGGCATTAATGTTTTCAAGAGCTTCCATTGTTTACTCCCGTTAGGGCTTGACTTTCTCAACCGGGCTGGTGGTCAGGCTTACCACACCCAGAAAAAACACCCGGAACCCAAAAAAATTATGCACAAAAAGTAGCTTATCAGCGTCGTATACCCTCCGCTTGAGATACTGCTGAAAAAAGCGCCACAGCAAGGCCCGCGCTGCATTTAAGTCCAGTAATACAGCTCGGTCGGGCAAGTTTGATTTGGTGCTACACCCATTGTTATTCGCTGTCCATGCCACTGAAAGCGGTTTTTTCTTAGTAATCACTTGGTACGAGAATTTGAAATTGCGTGCGTGCCTTGTTGAAGGCAGTAGTCAATATTATTAATGGTGTATCTTCATTACTTTTTCTGACTTACAGGCAAACAAGTTTTTTGTGGGAGGGGCTGTCAAAATTTTTTAAAAAAAAGGGGTTTTTTATACAGCGCGGTTTCAAGTTCAAAGTGCAACACCCAGTCCTTGGGTATTGGCGTCTTCTAAAAAAACTTCATAGGGTGTCTTAAACCCAAGGCATTTTCTAGGCCGCCAGTTCAAGCGGCACATTGCCGCTA
>JAQVZK010000113.1 GCA_028708195.1 Desulfovibrio sp. | reverse complement strand
CATCTGTATGAGGGTTTTTCCGCTGGTCACGCCACGCCGCGCAAAAAGCGTCCCCTTCAGGCCATAACCGGGGCGGCCATGCTGCTGCGCAAGAGCGTGTTTATGGACTGCGGCGGCTTTTATGAAGAATACCGAAACGGCTTTGAAGATATGGACCTCTGCTGCGAACTGCGCGCGCGGGGCTATACGCTCGCCGTGGCGGGAGAAAGCGTTGTTGTTCACCATGCCAGCCAAACGCCGGGCCGTTTTGACCACAATTCCTTCAACGGCGAACTGCTCATGCGCCGTCACAAAAACAACCTGAAGCCCGACATCCATACCCTTGCCGCTCTGGACGGATATCAGCTTGAAATGGGGCCGGATCTCGACCTTTGGCTGGTGTTGCCAGAAGCCAGAGAGGCCGCGCGCAGCAGTGATTTTGATGCCCATCCTTCAGATGTGCAAAGCTGTCGCAATCTTTTGGAGCAAGAGCCGCTCTGGCGGGGTGGCTGGTATAGACTTATGGATATGCTGGAAGCTCAGGGCAGCCTGAGTGAAGCCCTGCTGTGCGCCACCCGCTGTGCCATGTTTTTTGGCGACGCGGTTTCGCGAGAAAGATTGCTGGCCCTCACCGACAAGGCTGAAGGGCCGGAAAGCGCCGCAGCACTGCGCGCCGCCTTGGACTCGTCAGGAACTGCGGAACAGGCCGAAGCGATATCTTCTATTTTTCGTCAACAGGCCGAGCAGGCTATGGCTGCTGCACACGCACGTGAAGACGGCTTGCTGGTGGATATTCTGCAGCAGTGGCTCGTTCGCTACGGTAGATCGTAACAGTCTTTTTTTAACAGACAATCTGTGCAAAGATGTCGCAGGCCCCCTTGAATGTTTCGCCTTTGAAAGGCTTTGTGGGGGGAGCCCCTTTTGCAAAAGAGCCATCCTCAGCCTCGCCTTCACGCCTTTACGGCACCTTCACACCCCTTGGCTTTCAGTCAAAGAGCGCATCATCGTAAAAAAGACGACAAATTTTTTTAGCCTACCACTATATATTTTTATATCATATTAATAAAAAAAGCTTTTTTATTGTTATGATTTTTTCCAAAGGTATTGACATGATTGGTAGTGTTTTTTATATGTGGAATCGTATATAGGTTTTATTGAATATTGTCGGGCGTGCAGACTGGAATGCACAACTATGCCCCCCTAAACCCGCGGGGAATATATGCAACAGATTACATCATTCGGGCGGGATTTCATCACGAAATCCCCCATGCAAAGTTCTGACGGACGCGTTCAGTCCGCCTCTTCAAGCAAAGGGTTTGAGAAGGCACGGCATCTGGATTTCTTACACGGATTGCCGCAGGCCATAGCCGTCGTAAGGGTTGACCTGAACCTTATGGGACAGCCGTGCGATTTGGTGCCTGTTTATGGCAATGAGGCGCTTTTTAGCCTTTTCAATACACCAGGGGAGAGACTGATCGGCTCATCAATCATCACTTCTTACATCCATTTTGACAAAAAATGGCTCAGCACATTGTGGGACACAGCCTATATGGGGCGTGTCCAGAAAATTACCGATTTCTGGCCCGTGTTGGGTCGCCATCTTATGGTGACCTGTCATCAGCCGCAGCATGGCTACTGCACATGTCTGTTTCAGGATGTGTCCGAGCGCGTGGAGCTGGAAAAAGAGCTGGAGAAAAACCGTCAAAAGGTCGAAGCCCTTTTGCACAGCGCCGTGGATATGGTTTTTCAGATTGACCCGGTTACGCATGCCATCGCAAACCTTGAAAAAACCCTCACAAGGGCCACTGATCCGTTCAAGGCGCGTAGAGTGCCGGAAGACCTGTTGCAGCAGGGGCTTTTTGAACCAGGGCAAGACGGCAAGATCAGCGAGGTCGTGAATCTGACATGCTTTGGTCTTGGCAACTGCACCTGCGATGTGCGTGCGCGCATTGAATACAATGAGCCCTACACGTGGCACAGCCTGACCGTGGTGGGCTATATTGAGCCTCAAACAGGTGAGGTACGCATTATCGGTTTTCTTAAAGATGCGCATGACCGGATAAAAGAGCGCGATGCCCTGCTGTTCAGGGCAGAAAAAGATTCTCTTTGCGGCATCTATAACAGGGCTGCGGGGGAGAGTCTTATCTCCCTTAAACTGAGTGGAGTTGCTGAAACAGAGCCCACTCAAGCTGCCATGTTCATCTTTGATCTGGACGATTTCAAGAATATCAACGACTCGGCGGGGCACTCCACAGGAGATGCCGTGCTCACGGCTTTTGCACGGATTCTACGGGATGCTTTCCGCAAGGACGATGTGGTCTTTCGTCTCGGTGGAGACGAATTTGCCACGTTCGCACAAAATCTGCCCTTGGCGAGAGTTGTTAAAATTTACGAAAAGGTCGCCGCCAAGCTGGCAAAACCGATTGTACCAGGCGTACGCGTGAACGTATGCGCTGGTGTGGCTTACAGTCAGTCGGGACGACATTGCTATGATGATTTTTACAAGACCGCGGACAAGGCCTTGTATAATGCAAAAGAAGGAGGCAAAGGAAAGGCTGGCATCCTTTGTCTGTGCGGTAATGGCTCCTGATGACCTGGGGATTCCCCCGATGCATTGGAAAAACAGTTTTGAACAATATAATATCTGATTTTGTGCTTCGTGGCGTGTGCCTTGCAGTGTGCTATGTCAACCAAGCGCCATAGTGCAGCATTTCGTGGCATGCATGCACCGGCTGCTATTGTCAGGGTCCGGACTTGATGGGACGGATAAGGCTGTGGGACACAAGACGTACAAAAACGAGGGCTGCCAGTAGTGGGGCAGCCCTCGTGCTTTTATACCTTGCTGGGAGCGCGCTGCGCGTGTGTGGGGGAGGGGCCTTTTTACAAAAGGGCTCCTCCCCCACACAGCATTTTACTGTAACAGTGTCCAGGTTTAGAAGCGGCCCGCGATGAGGTCATCAAGCGCCCGTTTGGGCACGTGGTGCACGCCCTGTTCATCGCGCCAATAGGTAAAGGCTCCGCTGGCGGGCATTGGGGCGACAACCCGTTTTTCTTTCGCAACGCCCAGCCCCAGCACAAGTGCCACCTTGAGGTCGGCGGGCACATGCAAAAGGCCCGACACTGCCTGGTGGTCGAAGGTTTTAATGATGCAGCAGCCCCAGTCGCGGCTGCTGGCAGCCAGCTGGATAGTCTGGGCGGCAATGCCCACATCATAAAACGTCAGCTCTGCACCGGCCTGGGGCATAAGTATGGCAACGAACCCTGTGGGGCGTTCGCCGGGGTGGGGGCCGCCCCAGTCTTTGAGCGCTCCAGCCCAACGGGTGAGGGGAAACAGTTTTTGGCAGGTTTCGCCATGGGCCACAAGGCTGAAGCGCAGTTCTTGTGCGTTTCTGGCTGAGGGCGCAAGGCGTGCGCAATCCACGAGCCACTCCAGATCTGTCATAACCAGGGGCCGGTCTTCCTCAAAACGGCGGCAGGTACGTGCGCTTTCTGCCAATTCTCTGAAATTCATGGATTCCTCCTTGTTTTTTCGGGCAAATGGACTGCTGGTACTTTACACCGTACTTGCCAGAAACCACAACTGCCCCCACTGGATGCCCGCGCCCATAAAGTCACCGGAGATACCGCCCTTGCCGCGGGCGAAAGCAGCCATACGCCGTATCAGGATGTATTGGCCAAGCGCTGTCAGGGGGACACGCCACCAAGGTTGTTGGGCAAAGAGATGCAGTGCAATGAGTACCAGCAGGGCTGCCAGGCAATACCAACGGGCCAGGGCGGGGCTTACACCAGCAGAGGTGAGGCCCCCCAAGGATTTCGGGTCGCGGGGTGGGGCGGATGCAGCAAGCCAGAGGGCGCAGACACGCCCCCAGGCGGGGGCCAGCACAAGCCAGAGCCATTGGCCGCAGTAGATATGCCAGCACACCATAAGCCACATACCCACAAAGGCCAGCAAAAGGTGCAGAGCGCCGAAGGCACCCAGGCGGCTGTCTTTCATTATGGCCCAAAACCGGTCACCCTGCGCTCCGCTGCCGCAGGCATCACCGAGGTCAGCCAGGCCGTCCCAATGCAGGCTGCGGGTACTCCAGACCTCAAGCCCCATCCAGAGCCATGCGGCAAGGGCGGCACACAGCAGTGTCGCCGCCCGTGGGTGCTGCTGCAGCAAAAGCCAGAAAAACCAGCTGGGCAGGGTCAGCGCCAGGCCAAGGCACAGGCCCGCAGGGCCGTAGCAGGGCAGGCAGGCTCCAAGGTCTTGGCCCGTGCAGCCGGGGCGGGGGGGCACAAGGCGGGTCAAAAAAGCCAGGGCGTCATAACAACGTCCTGGCCATGCTCGACGGCATTGCAGTGGTGCCAAGGCTGGCGTCCTATCGGGTCATGGGATGATTGAAGGCAAGAGCGTAGAGGTGGTGGAAAAAATCCACGTATTCCACGTTGATGCGGTCAGGAACTTTGATGCGCGCGGGCGCGAAGTTCAAAATGGAGGTGATGCCAGCGTCCATAAGGTGCTGCGCGGCCCTTTGTGCTCTTTCAGGAGGCGTGGTGATGATGCCGATTTCAATGTTGAGATCAGACACCATATCCTTGAGGTCGCGGGTGCAGTGTACCTCAAGCCCATGCACAATTTCGCCGATTTTGAACGGGTCGCAGTCAAAGATGCCCACGATGTTGAAGCCGCGGGCACGAAATTCACCGTGGTTCAGGATTGCCTTACCAAGGTTGCCCACGCCAATGAGGGCCATGCGCCACTCGCGGTCAACGCCGAGAGAAGACGTGATGGCAGCAATGAGCGACTTTACATGATAGCCCACGCCGCGGATGCCAAATTCACCAAAATAGGCGAGGTCTTTGCGCACCTGTGACCCGTTGACACCGCAGGCTTCAGCCAGGGGGTTGGAGGAAATAACCTCCACATTGTCGCGCGAAAAGTTTTCAAGTACCTGCACATAGGTGGCGAGACGCTGAATGGTAGCGCGAGGAATGTGTTTACTTTTTGGTTGGTTAGCCATGATATACCTTCTGGAAAGCCGCGAGCGTGTCAACGGGAAGATGTCGTCTCGTGAAAGAAAGTGTCTATCAAAAAACAGCAAATGTGCAAGCCGGGCTGTTTATAGTCTTTGCTACTACCAACAGCATATAAAATATACGTAATTCTATGCCGCGGCAATATTCAAACTAACTTAGCGTTATTAAGTTGGGTACACAACCATTGACGAACTCTGCCACACAGTGCAATGGTAAGAGGATGGGCAGTGTCTTTTTTGTCAGTAAAAAATAAATTTTACCAAGTATTCCTTGTTGTTGAACAAAATGTCATTCAGGCTTTTTGACACAACAAATCCAAAAAATGTCTTTTAGGCTAAGCATGTGACAAAAAGAATTTTCGTAAATGAAATGATACTATAAATAGGTACAAAGGTTAAGTCCTAAGCCTCGCAATACGTGGCATTAAACGAAAAAAAATCATATGGTACTGAAAAGACAGATAGTCTGCTCTGCTTTCGGCAAGGCGGTGCCCAGTGTGTAGCATAGGGGGCAGCCAACAAAGGGTTTTGGGCTGCCCAGGTGGGTGCATATTCACAGAGAAAAACCAGCCGGAAGGCAACTGAAAGAGGTGCGCTAATGAGCATCTGGCATAAAACAAAAAAAAGGAGGCCGTAGCCTCCTTTTTTTACAAAACTGATCCAGCCCTACGCGTAGGGGTTGGCGTACAGCAGAATGAAGCTGATAACCAGAGCGTAAATGGCCAGAGATTCAATAAAGGCAAAGGCCAAAATCATGGTACCGGTGATCTTGCCGCTCACGTCAGGGTTGCGGGCAACGCCTTCGCAGGCGCCCTTCAGGCCAAGGCCCATGCCGATGCCGCAACCAAAGGCGGCAATACCGATACCAAGGGCGGCGGCGAGGCAGGTGTAGCCAAGGGCCGAGGCGTCAAGCTGGCTGGCGGCGAAAGCCATGCTGGCCATACCCAGAAGAGCCACGGTGTTAAGGGCGATCATCAGAAGTTTACGCATGAGACACTCCTTGCACTGTTGTATTGTTGGGTCGTTACCGACCATTCCCCGTTATGCTGCGCCTGATTTACGTCTGGCGAAAAGACGTCGCCACAGGTCGTGCCCGGGCGAGGGCGGCAGGCCGCCCATGCGCAAGTCTAGTGTTCAGGGGCTTCCAGAGCGCCCTTGATGTAGAACATGGTCAACATGAAGAACACGAAGGCCTGCATGGTCTTGCCCAGAAGGAAAAGCGCGTAGATGGGCAGGGTGCCCAAAATGGGCGCCATGACGAAGAACAGCACCATAACGATTTCTTCACCCCGGATGTTACCGAAAAGACGGAGTGACAGAGAAACCGGGCGCGAAAGGTGCGACACCACTTCCAGCGGGAACATAAGCGGAATAAGGAATTTGGAAGGCCCCGTGAAGTGATGGATGTAGTGCGTTTTCCAGCGGATAAGCCCCACGGCGTTATAGAACACCAGCACAAAAAGCGCCATGCAGACCGTGGTGTTGAGGTTGGCCGTGGGTGCGTCGAAACCGGGCACCAGACCCATGAGGTTCATGCCGAAAATGTAGATGAAAATGCCCGCCAACAGGGGGACGAACTTGCGCCCGTTCTCACCCATTGTGGCGATAATGAAATTCTCGACTGTGTCTATTAATGCCTCAAAAAAATTCTGCAATCCGCCCGGCACCAGTGTCAGGCGTCTGCGCATAATGCACGCCACAGTAAAGAGGAGGGCCATACAGACCCAGGAGTAGAACACATGCTTGAACTCCACCATCTGTCCACCGATGGCGATCTCGTCCATGCCCATAAATGTGGAGAGCAATACCGGATGCGGCAAACCACCTGCCATGAGCCCTGCCTCCTGGTCGATGCGCGCCGAAGCGCTGCGTTGATGTAAAGCCCTAAGGCCATTCCCCAAAAAACTGTGTGTAGCCGGGTAGCAGCGCCCTTTGGGCTACTGTGCCCTGCGCCGGATGGCGCGCGTTGCAAGCGCAAAGCTCACAAGGGCGCACATGCCGCCTGCCAGCATGCCGCCCACAAGGGCGAACACTGGTGCCTGACAAATAATGAGGGATATATACAGGATGCCCCCCACCAAAACAAGCCTGCCAAGCCAGCGAATCAAAACAATGCGTAAAAAAGCCGTGCTGTAGTCGCCCAGCCCCCGGCGCAGAAAAAAACGCGCCAGCCCCCAAAATGTCCAGGCCATGATAGCAAGGCCCACGCCAAACCAGATAATCCACGGCGCTACGGTATACAGCGCGGCTCCAAGCAGAAGAACCAGAGCGGTGAGCAAAAATTCGTTACGCACCATAACGCGTACAGCTGGGTGGTCAATGCCGCGCCGCCATAACCATGCGTCAAGGCTGTGTATCATGTTCTTCTTGTCTGCCACGGTTCTCCATCTTGCCCTGCTCCCCCGAAGGAGGGGCCGGGCT
>JAQVZK010000112.1 GCA_028708195.1 Desulfovibrio sp. | reverse complement strand
TCTTCAGGCGTTTTGCTGGCACGTGACTTCATCTGAACGATGATAATGGTTCCCCATATCCACAGGGCCGCAAAAGTGGCGATACTGGTCACAATAATAAAGACCTGTTCAGGAACGATGTAGTTCAGAAACACGCCAATAAGCATGATGCACGACGACACAATAATACCGCGTGCGGGCACGTTGGCCCGGCTTGTCTCGCCAAAGTACTTGGGTGCACGGTTTTGCAGGGCGAGATTGTAAAGCATGCGTCCATTGCTGTAGATGCCGCTGTTGCACGAAGACAGGGCGGCGGTGGCCACCACAAAGTTGATGATGCCAGCAGCGGCGGCAATGCCGATGTTTTTGAAGGTCAGCACAAAGGGGCTGCCATGCACGCCTATTTCATTCCAGGGGAAGATGCTCATGATCACAAACAGGGCACCGATGTAAAAAACAAGAATACGCCACAGCACCTTGTTGATGGCCGAAGGAATGGATTTTTCTGGGTCGCAGGCCTCACCGGCGGTAACGCCGATGAGCTCGATGCCAAGAAAGGCAAACATGACCATTGAAAGAGCCATAAACACGCCGCCCATGCCGTTGGGCAAAAAGCCGCCCTCAAGGGCGTACAGGTTGGTGATGCCCGTGGGTACGCCGCCGTGGCCGAAACCAAACAGAATGATGCCAAGGCCGATGGCTATCATGGCAAGAATAACCACAACCTTGATGAGGGCGAACCAGAACTCAAACTCACCAAAAAGCTTTACTGAAATGAGGTTGACGGTTGTCATGGCCACCAGTGACAGCAATGCCGGAATCCATTGTGGCAAATCAGGCCACCAGAAGGTGCAGTACACACCCACCGCAGTGATTTCGGCCATGCCGGTGATGATCCACATAAACCAGTAAGTCCAACCGGTTACATAGCCCATGCGTGGGCCCATAAACATGTTGGCATAGGCGCTGAACGAACCGGATACCGGGTAGGCAACAGCCACTTCACCCAGGGCACGCATGACAAAAAAAATGACTGCCGCGCCAATAAGATAGGACAACAGCAGCCCTGGGCCAGCGGTTCTGATGGCGGTGCTTGACCCCAAAAACAGGCCAACGCCGATAGCGCCGCCGATGGCGATAAGCTGAATATGTCGTGATTCCAACCCTCGGGTCAGACATTCGCCAGTTACGCCTTTATTATCGCTCGACATACGGTCTCCTTGCAAAACCTTGAACGAATTAAAATGTAAACCTTGAACAACGAGGTTTCGTGAGTGGGGGGAGCCTCCTTTTCCTCTTGCGTTATGTTGTATGCATCTCGGGCGGCGGCCTGGTCATCCGCATATGACCTGAACCGCCTGACCACGGGATAGGATTGTGTTCTCCTCATGCAAAAAAGTGCGACTGACGGTGTGCCAAGGGCAAAAATTTCATTCCACATACACTCTGGGCACACGCTTGCCCACCATGCACACCACTTCATAGTTGATGGTGCCCAGATGGGCGGCAATTTCGTCCGCGGGCAGCTCGGGGCTGCCAAAAAGCAGCACCTCGTCGCCCACAGCAGCCGCTGGTATATGGCTTACATCGACCATGCATTGGTCCATGCAGATGCGCCCCACCACAGGTGCGCGCTCGCCGTGCACGAGCACCTCGGCCTTTTTGCTGAGCATGCGTGTGTAGCCGTCAGCGTAGCCGATGGGTATGGTGCCAAGAACACTTTCTTTCTGCGTATAAAAAATACTGCCATAGCTCACGCCCGCGCCGGGCGGCACCTGCTTGATCATGGACAGACGCGCCTTGAGGCGCATGGCAGGACGCAGTTCAATGGGTATGGGGCATTCGTCGGAGGGCTTTAATCCATAAAGGATTATGCCTGCCCGCACCATATCGAGCTGGGCCTCGGGCCGGGAAAGTATGGCGGCGCTGTTGGCGCAGTGCCTGATGGCAAGACGTATGCCCGAAGCCTCAACAGCAGACATGGCAGCCTGAAAGCGCTCAAACTGCCTGAGGCAGTACGAACTGTCGGCGCTGTCTGAACTGGCAAAGTGGGTAAACATGCCCTCAAGCACAATATTTTTCAGGCTGGCAACATACGCGCAGAAGGCCGCGGCCTCTTCGGGCCGCACGCCGATGCGGGTCATGCCCGTGTCCACCTTGACATGCACCTTGACGGGCATGCCAAGGCTTACCGCAGCGGCAGACAGGGCATCGGCCTGTTCCTTGCTGAAAATGGTCTGGGTAATGTGGTTGCTGACCACAAAGGGGGCGGCCTGGGGCGGCGTGTAGCCAAGTATCAGGATGGGCACGGTAATGCCCGCCGCCCGCAATTCCGCAGCCTCGTCAAGAATGGCCACGCCAAGATAGCCCGCGCCCTGGGCCACGGCTTCATGTGCCAGAGGTATGGCCCCGTGCCCATAGCCGTCTGCCTTGATGATGGGGCAAAAAATCACCCCCGGCTTGAGCAGCGACTGTATCTGGCGCATATTGTGACGTAATGCTGCAAGGCTTATTTCTGCCCACACGGGCCTGTCAAAACTGACCACAGCGTCCTCCTGCCGGATAGCGCAATATCCAGGCCGAGATTATCAGTACATGAGATCATCTGCGTATATAAATAAGGGCTTACACATGCAACAGTATACGTGTTGCAGCCTGGATTCTTTATACGCTTTAACCGCTGGCTATTGAGGGGCAAAGATTTTTGCCGGATTGGAAAGGGCTTTTCCTTAAAAGGACGTCTGCCGTTTATTAAAAAATTTGAATTTAAAAGAATCAAGGTTCCATCGCCGCTCGCCAAAAGCACGAATGTCATGATATGTGCAATTGATACCACGAGATAACAGTCATGTCCACGCTTGCAAAAAATTTGCCGTGTAATTTTCGGCCTTCTCTGGTGATTCGCATAATTTTCATATTTTTTCAACGTGTTGCAATCATATCTTCGTGTACAGCCTGCCAAACCATAGTTTTGGCCACGTTGCCATAGCCAGCCAGAAAACTCTTGTCCGTCAATTACGGCAACGGTCAAAATCAAAAAAAATCCGCACTGCTGGCTGCATTGGATACTTTGCGGGCAGATCAACCAACCAGCAATGCCGTGCACGCTACACATTCAGCACTTACAAAATATTGTAAATGAACGTTTACAGCAACCATAAACAATGACCGAGGGCATCAAGAAATGCACCCGATGGTCTTTGTAGCCATTGTACAGAAACGCTTCTGCCACGCAAACAAAATACCAGAACAATGCCAGAATCACAGCACTATCGCTGCATAACCACAGCATAAAAAAGTCTGAAAAATGTTTTGCCAGTTTTGCCACTACAGTCGATTAAAAGGCTTCTGACCCTCTTCATAATAATTGCCGCCTTGAACATCCATAACCACAATGGCAGGAAAGTCCTCAACCTCCAGGGCGGCCAGAGCCTCCGGGCCAAGATCCGCATAGGCCAGCACAGTATATTTTTTGATGCTGCGGGCCACCAGCGCCCCGGCCCCGCCAATGGCCGCAAGGTACGGCGCTTCATACCGCCGCAGGGCTTGCGCCACTTCCTCATTACGGTAGCCCTTGCCAATCATGCCCTTGAGGCCCTGCTGCAACAGCTGCGGCGTATAGGAGTCCATCCGGCCTGACGTTGTCGGCCCGGCTGCGCCAATGACCTGGCCAGGACGCGCAGGGCTTGGCCCCACGTAGTACACAACCGCACCCCTCATATCCACGGGCAGGGCTTCGCCTCTTTTCAGACTTTCCACCATACGCTTGTGCGCCGCATCGCGCGCAGCCAGTAATGTGCCTGTAATAAGCACCCTGTCGCCTGCGCGCAAAGACCGGGCTGTGGCGTCGTCAAAGGGGGCCGTGATTCGCTTGACGTTCTGATCTGCCATAACGGCCTCCTACAGTTCAACCTGGGCGTGACGCGCCGCATGGCAATTAATGTTCACAGCCACAGGCAAAGACGCAATATGGGTGGGAGCCCACTCCACATGCACCTTGAGCGCGGTCACAAGGCCGCCGAATCCCTGTGGGCCGATGCCCGTTCTGTTGACCATATCAAGCAGGAGCCCTTCCAGAGCCCCGTACCTTGGGTCGGGGTTGTGGCTTTCAATATCGCGCGCGGCGGCACGCTTGGCGCAAAGAGCCGCCACTTCCATCGTGCCGCCAATACCCACGCCGACCACAAAAGGCGGACAGGCGCTGGGACCAGCGACTTGTACGGCCTCCAGCACCACACGGCGCACACCTTCAAGCCCGTCGGCGGGCACCAGCATTTTGAGCAGGCTCTTGTTTTCAGACCCCGCCCCCTTGGGAGCCAGCCGCAAACGCAAGATATCGCCCGGCACAATCCTGGTATGAATGACCGCAGGTGTATTGTCGCCAGTGTTCTTGCGCTCAAAAAGCGGCTCCGCCACGCACGATTTGCGCAAATAGCCCTGTGAATAGCCGCGCCGCACGCCCTCATGAATGGCTGACTCAAAATCCCCGCCCACAATACGCACGTCCTGACCCACATCTGCAAAGATGACGGCCAAACCAGTGTCCTGACATATGGGCATATTTTCTGCCCGAGCCAGATCGGCATTGTCCATCAATTGCTCCAGAATGGCACGCCCCGTGGGCGAAGCCTCTTCATTACGGGCACAGGACAAGGCATCCTGAACGTCACGGGGCAGTTGGCAACAGGCTTGCACAGCCAGACGCGCCACAGCCTGCGATATCACTTCAACGGCGATTTCTTTCATATCCCACATTTTTCCTCTTTGAGCGCCATACGCGGCAACAACCACATGCGCTGCTGCAAGCAAAGCAGGAACAGCCCCCGAAGGCAAGCCCATCCACCCGGAAAACAAGATTTTTCACCACGCACAATACTTTTGCTGAAAAGCAGGCACACAATGACATGGTTACGGGGAGCGAAGGTTTTGTGGAGGAGCGAAAGCTTTGCGGGGGGGCGAAGGCTTTTACAAAAGGGTCGCCTCCCCCACCTCCCCCGGAAACCTTTATTCTTGGAGCAGAACAACGTTGAAACCCTCCGCATTTCAACAGTGTCATTCTACCGGAAAAGATGGTCATAAAGTGGCCCTTCAGTCATGCCACTGGCCCAGCATTATTCTGCCCCGCAAAATCGCAAAAAAACAGCGCACAGCCAGAGTCGCGTTGGCTGTGCGCTGTTGCGCCCGTGAAGGCGCGGCATTTCATGCGAGAAAACCTCAGTGGAGCGGCCTCTGCGAGATGGCTTCAGTTGCCCGGCTTCAGTTTGTTCTGCCCCCGGCAGATGTCTGCCTCCTGCCCCTGCAAATGGCGCAGGCAGCAGCCCGCACTGTCGAAATTACGTCGAAGTTCGGCGTAGTCCGACACCATTCGGGCGTGGCCGTGGTCGTACAGGATAAGGCTGCCAGCAAACACGTCCACATCGCCGGGGTCATGTGTAATGATGACCGCCGGGATGGTAAGATCCGCCATCAGTTCCAGCAGTTCCTCCCGCAGGCGCTCACGCAACAGCGGGTCAAGGGCCGAAAAAGGTTCGTCCAGCAATAGAAGTTCGGGGTCGGCATTGAGCGCCCGGGCCAAAGCCGCGCGCTGGCGCTGCCCACCAGAAAGCTGCGAAGGCAGACTGCGGGCCAGATGACCAATGCCAAACCGCTCAAGCACACCCTGCGCACGCTCCTGCTGGGCCGGGCCTACGCGCCAGGGGCACAGGCCGGTGCCGCTGTAGGCCACATTTTGCAACAGGGTCAGATGCGGAAACAACGCATAATCCTGAAACATGTACCCTATCCTGCGGCGCTGGACAGGCACGAAAACATTGCTGCCGCCGTCATAAAGCGTGCGCGAGCCAAGGCGGATATAGCCAGAATCGGGCCGCACAAGCCCGGCAAGACACTGCATGGTCAGGCTTTTGCCCGAACCGGAAGGGCCGAAAAGCACGACATTTTTGTGCTCCCCGCCGATTTCATAGTCCACATCCAGGCTGAAGGGCACAGCCGCGTTTTTAAAGTTCTTGTACAAGCGCAGTGAAATCATTGCCGCCGCCGCCTTTTCAGTTTCAACAGCAATTCTGCCGCCATGAGCAGGCTCACACAAGCCATCGAAGTGACAATGACAAGCCAGGTAGCCTGCACGTCGTTGCCCGCCTGAAAAGCGTCATAAATCGCCAGGGCCAGGGTCTGGGTCTTGCCGGGAATGTTGCCCGCAATCATGAGGGTCGCGCCAAATTCGCCCATCCCCCGCGCAAAAGCCAGCATGAGCCCGGCAAAAATCCCCTTCCAGGCCAGCGGCAAGGATACGCTGATAAACACGCGCCACTCTGACGCGCCCAGCGTCCTTGCGGCGTTCTCCATCTGCGGATCCACCTGCTCCAAGGCGGCTCTGGCGGATTTATAAATGAGCGGAAAAACCACCACCGTGGCCGCGACCACCGCTCCCTTCCACGAAAATATGAGGTTGATGCCCATCTCGGACAGCGCTGGACCAAAAAAACCGCGCCTGCCCACCAACAAAATAAGATAGTAGCCAAGCACCGTGGGCGGCAAAACCAGAGGCAACGTGCACAAAGCGTCCAACAGGGCGGGCATGGGACCTTTTTTTCTGGCCAGCACCCAAGCCATGAGCGTGGCCGCCACAAAGGAAACCAGTGTGGCTGTCCCCGCCACCCGGAGCGAAAGCTCCAGCGGGCTCCAGATTGAAATGCCGTCAAAATCCATCAAAGACCACCCCTCCACTACTGCCTGCTGCCTGCCGTTTGCCGCCTGCCGTTTGCCGCCTGCTGCTTGCCGCAACAACGTGTTCCCGTACTCTCTAATCCGCGCCCTGCAACGCCGCCCGCCGGACATGTGCCCGCAGGGCAACGCACCCGGCAGTACACAGATCAGCGCAGCCCATGCACGGGCAATGGCAGGCAACGGCCCCGATGGCTCGGGCAATATCTCACGAATTTTGCAGATGCAAAACAGCGCCGGGCGCTGACAACGCCCGGCGCGGCAGGGCACAACTGCTTATGGCATGCTGGCGGCAAAGCCGCCCGCTTTTTTCGGGATGCCCCGGCAGGCCGTTTCAACCATAACCGAAGGCACCCCGACCACCAAACCTTACGGCTTGGCGAAACCGTACTTGGCCAGCACGGTCTGTCCTTCAGGCGAAAGCACAAAGTCAAGAAATGCCTGGCCCATCTTGGGGTTGCTGCCCGTAAGAGCCACGGCGATGGGGTACGTCACGGGGTCGTGGCCGCCCACAACCATCGCCACGTCCACCTTGCCCGCCATCTGCTTGGCATCGGTGCCATACACAAAACCGGCGTCCACTTCGCCCCGGGCCACATAATCCAGCACCTGACGCACGCTGTTGCCCTGAATAAGAGCGGGCTGCAGAGCTTCCCACAGTTTGGCGCTGGTAAGGGCCGCCTTGGAGTAACGGCCTGCGGGCACAGAGTCAGGATTGCCAATG
>JAQVZK010000111.1 GCA_028708195.1 Desulfovibrio sp. | reverse complement strand
AGGAACTGTTTCTCGGCGGCGGTGCCTGGAACAACGACGGCTCCGGTACCATACCTGAAGGCGGTTTGACCCGCCACTACCGCGGCCCCTGCCCGCCCAACGGCCAGAGCAGAGATTTTGCCTTTGTGGTTTCGGCCATGAACAAGGCCAGCATGCAGCCCCTGGCTGTGCGCCTGCACCGTTTTACGCAGGAATGACGCCCACAGGGCATTGAGCGTTTGACGTAGAATAAACAGGAACCCGGCGACCGTACAAGCGGACGCCGGGTTTTTTGATTTTTGGGCTGGCCCTGTTGTGAAGGGCCGCGCGCTTTTTGCCCCTATATGGTAAGGCCCATCTTGATGACGCTCTGCATGCCACCGGTGGAGTTTACCACATTGGTGACGCCATGACGGGCCAGAACAAGCAGGCTGTCATAGGAACGCAGGCCCGTGTTGCAGATGAGGGCCACCGGGCGGTCCTTGGGCACTTCATTGGCGCGGGCGGCCACTTCTTCCAGCGGCATGGCGTGCCAGTCGGGGTATTTTTCCTGCAGTGCCCTGCCTGCGGCGGCGGGGCGGGCATCAATAAAGAATATGTTGTTTTCTTTGCGGTTTTTCCACAGTTCGACAAACTTGTCGCCAGTGATTGGCGTAAAGCGCCCGGCCAGCACGTTGTCGGCCACGTTGCCCACCACATTGACCACGTCCATAGCTGAGGCAAAGGGCGGGGCGTAGGTGACTTCAAGGTTGGAAATGTCTTCCACCGTGGGCTTGGAGAATTGCAGGGCTGCGGCCACCGCGTCCACGCGGGCCTTGAGGGAGTCGCCGTCGGCGCAGGCCCCCTGCATGCCGAGCACGCGGCTGGTGGCCTTGTCCACCACCAGTTCCAGCGTCATCATGGCCTTTTCGGGGTAAAAGTGGGCGTGGTCGAACTGCTCGACGCTGACGCTGACGGCGTCAAAGCCTTCTTTACGCGCGTTGTCTACCGTGAGCCCCACGCCGCAGAACGAAAGGTCAAAAAGCTTGACGCCCCACGTGCCCACATAGCCGGGAAAACTGGCCTTGCCGCCAGCCAGATTGGTGCCGATGACGCGGCCCTGCCGGTTGGCCATGCTGCCCAGGGGCAGGTAGCCCCGCTTGCCGGTAATGATATTTTTGATGGCCACGCAGTCGCCGCCCGCATAGATGGACGGGTCAGACGTGCGCATGTGCTCGTCCACAACGATGGCACCAAAGGGGGCCACGTCAAGCCCGGCTTCCTTGGCGATCTGCCCGTTGGGGATAAAGCCCGCGGCAAAAATCACCAGTTGGGCGTCAAGCTCGCGCTTGTCGGTGATGACCCTGGTTACCGCACCGCCCTTGCCTTCAAGGCGTACGACCTTTTCGCCGGTGTACACGTCAACGCTGTGGGCAACGCAGTCATGAGCGGCCATCTGCGCCACGGGATGTGAAAGCACGCCGGGCAGAATCTGGTCTACCATTTCCACCACGCTGCATTTCACGCCCCACATGTCAGCCAGGGCCACGGCGGCCTCAAGGCCGATAAAGCCGCCACCCACAATGACGGCCTCGGTAATTTTGCCCTCCTGGCAGGCGTTGCGGATGGTGCCAGCGGCTTCAAGCCGGGTCAGGGAAAAGACGTTTTCAAGCTCTTTGCCTTCCACGGGAGGCATGCGGGGGGTAGCGCCGGTAGCCAGCACCAGTTTGTCGTAGGGCAGTTTTTCTTCCTGCCCGGTGACGACATTTTTTACGGCAAGGGTCTTGGCTGCGCGGTCAATGGCCGTGGCGCGCGTTTGCGTGCGCACGGTAATGCCCTTCATGTCGCGGAAAAATTCCGCATCGCGCACGGTGTGGTAGGGGGTGGAGCGCAGATCGTCAAGATTCTGGATTTCACCCGAAACATAGTAAGGGATGCCGCAGCCCCCGTAGGAGATGAAAATGTTTTCATCCACAAGGGTAATCTCCGCTTCAGGCATAAGACGCTTGCAACGGGCCGCAGCCTTGGGGCCAAGGGCAACGCCACCCACTACCAGGATTTTTTCAGACATTTGTGCGCTCCTTACGGGAAATGTATTATGAGCAAATGAGCATTATTAACGTATTGTAAGCATGATTTGCAACAGGAACAGTAGCGGGGAAGCGATATTTTCTGTCCACGGCGTGGGGCTGCTTGCGCCATACCCGTCTTGCCTGCCACTGGTCTGCCCCGGAAGAGGCATCAGCGCCCCCGATACCGGCGCTGGTCGCCCACGCGCACGGTGATGCGTTCGTTGTCCATATATTCCAGCAGGGCGATAAGGTATTTGCGCGAGAGCCCCAGTATTTCCTTGAGGCTGCCCACATCCAGATTGTCGTTGCTCTCGAACCAGCGCCGTACACGCTCAAGAATATCGGTCAGGGCCGGGCCGTGGTAGTAGAGGCCGTCCTTGATCTTGACCAGCGCGCCTTCTTCGCAAAGCAGGCGCAACACGGCGGCGGCCTCCTTGGTGCTGACGCCAAGCTCTTCAAGAACATCCTTGATATTGGGCGGTGTCAGCGGGGAGGCAGTGTGGGCGTCCAGCAGTTTTTGACGCAGGCCAGCCTGATCGGCGGCAAGGCTGACCTTGTGCCCGGCCAGCCGCAGGCCTTCGCCCTCAAGGGCCAGCTCTCCCTGCTTGAGGGCCGCGTCCAGCACGCGCTGGATAAGGCGTTGGGGCAGGGTTTTGCTCCAGCCGGCGCACAGGGCACCACGCGTGAAGCCGGGCTTGAGAGGGTCTTTTTTGTGCAACTCGGCCCCCCTGGCCAGGCAGGCTTGCAGCAGGCTGTCAAAGGGCTGTTTGCCAATCCAGAGGCGCCCCTCCTTGTCCCAGCACAGGGCCGAACCACGGGCGGAGAGGAGTTGCAGCCCCGCCTCCAGCGCTGACCGGGGAAAGCCCGTGAGCACCCGCAGGCGGGCTTCGTCCGCACCTTCGTTGCCACGCAGGGTGAGCACTGTTTCGATGAGGCTGGCTCTGGCTTCGTCTCGCGCTTTGGCTCCTGCCTTGCCCGCAGGGGCCATTTCAATTTCATGATCGAGGGTGGGCAGTTTGTGCAGGAGGGCAAGCTTTGTCTGCAAATCAGGGTCTTTGCGGCGAAGGTCTGGCGGCAGCGGGCTTAAAAGAACGCCGCCCGCGACCGTTCGCAGGGGTGAATAGGCGCGCACCACGCAGTGGTCGCCAAAAACGCCCACCATGTCGTCCTTGAAGCGTATCTCCGCCAGGGCTGTTTCGCCGGGGGCCAGTTTTTCCCTGTCCCAAAAAACAACGCGGGCCGGGCATTCCAGTGTGCCGTGGTGAAAATGTATTTCCACCCGCTGGCGCAGGGCGCGCGGGGCGGAAGAAAGGCAGGTGAGGCGCATGAGCCAGCGTTTTGCCGGGAAAAGCTCACCGGGATGGGCCAGCACCTGGCCGCGCTGGATATCGCCGATTTCAAGGCTCTGAACGTTGGTGGCGCAGCGCTGGCCTGCCTGCACTTCGTCCACGCTTTTACTGTGGCGTTGCAGGCCGCGCGCCTTGGTGGGGGTGTCTGGCGGCATGAAGCGCACGTCGTCGCCCACTTTGACAGCGCCAGACACAACCGTGCCCGTGATCACGGTGCCGTGCCCTTTCATGCTGAACACGCGGTCCACAGGCTGGCGGAAAATGTCGCTGCGGCGGCGGGCGGGCAGGTCTTTTGCAATTTGAAACACGTGGTTACGCAACGCGTCCACACCCTGACCCGTGGCTGATGACACGGGAAAGATGGGCGCGCCCTCAAGAAAGCTGCCAGCGAGAAAGCCGCGCACGTCTTCGGTCACCATGTCCAGCCAGTCGGACTCCACCATGTCGGCCTTGGTCAGGGCCACAAAACCGTTACGGATGCCGAGCAGAGAGCATATTTCGAGATGTTCTCGGGTCTGGGGCATGACGCCCTCGTCAGCGGCAATGACCAGCATGACAAAGTCAACGCCTGCGGCACCGGCCACCATATTTTTAACAAAGCGTTCGTGACCGGGCACATCCACTATGCCCAGCTTTTCGCCGCCGGGCATGTCTACCCAGGCGAAGCCAAGTTCAATGGTGATTCCGCGACGCTTTTCTTCTTCGAGCCGATCGCAGTCAATGCCGGTAAGAGCACGGACCAGTGATGTTTTGCCGTGGTCGATATGACCGGCTGTGCCCAGCACTACAGCCATATGATACCCCCTGAAGTTGTTGCCTCAGGATAGCATGCGGTAAAGGCCATTTGCAAATGCGCGGAGAGCTGTATTTTTGCGGCAAAAACCTGTGACGTCATCAATAGAGGGGAGTGTTCAAGAGTGTTTCTATCTTGAAGGGCGCAGGCGAGGACTACTTGCGCGGGTATACGCCGTCATGGGGGGAAACCAACTGTGGGGCAGGGGACTTTATGTGGTGAACAGAATCAGGAATAAAAGTTTTAGGGGATGGGATGTGGGGGAGGAGACCCTTTTACAGAAGAGGCCCTCCCCCACAAAACGCTTCCACGTTCAAATTCTTTCCCTTTTGTGGCTATACGGTTTGACCGGCCATATTTTTTTCAGCGGCGTCGGCCTGTTCCCGCGCTTTGATGAGCACCAGGGCGCGGCGGGCCAGTTGTGTGACCTCTGGCTTGGATATCTGATCGTCAGCCCCGACGCTGTCGCCCTTATGGCGGAGTTTATCCGTAATAAGTGAAGAGAACAGGATCACGGGCAGCTTGCTGAGAACTCTGTCAGTTTTGATGCGGTGGGTGAGGTTGAGGCCGTCCATGACAGGCATTTCGATATCTGAAACCATAACGTGTACATAGTCTGTAATGGGCTGCCCGCTTTCTTCGCAGCGGCGCTTGATGTCCTCAAGCCTTTCCCAGGCCTCCCGTCCGGTGGAGACGACCTCCACGGTAAAGCCGGCTTTTTCCATCAGGTCGCGCAGCATTTCGCGTACAAGGGCAGAGTCGTCGGCCACCAGGGCGCGGTAGCCGGAGTTGTTCCAGTCTTTGCCGAGGTCGCCCAGGCGCAGGCCCAGTTTGGGATTAAGGTTGGCCACAACTTTTTCCAGATCCAGCAGAAAAATGATGCGGTCTTCAAGCTTGACCACGCCAATGACGGTATTGTTTGAAATGGCGGCCACATATTTGTTCGGCGGTTCGACCTGCTCCCAGCTTATGCGGTGGCTGCGGTTGACGCCAGACACCATAAAGGCCGTGGTGACGTTGTTGAATTCCGTCACGATGGTTTTGGGCTGTTCTTCATTGCCGGGGTGGGTCTTGCCAAGCCACATGGCGAGGTCCACAAGGGGGATGATGCGCGAGCGCAGGTTGAACGCGCCAAGTACGCTTGGGTGCTGTACTTCTGGCAGTTCTGTAACCTTGGGCATGCGGATGATTTCCAGCACCTTGGCCACGTTGACACCGTAGTAGCCGCGGTAGGAGGGAGGGGGGACGGGCTGGCCGTTTTCGTCCATCCGTGGTTCTTCGCCGGAAGGTGCAACGAATTCATCAAGATAGAATTCGACCACTTCCAGTTCGTTGGTGCCAGCTTCAAGCAGAATATTAGATTGGGACATGCTGCCTCTCCAGGGTCGTGCTGCACAGGCGGGCCGTTAGAACAGAGTAACATTGAATAGGGTGATCTGTTCTGCGCGGATTTTTGTAAAGTCCGCACCGCGAAATGTTTGCAGGGCCAAGATGCTTCAACCGTCGAACAAGCATTTCAGGGTGAAAATGCTCTAGAGCGACGATAGCCATGCTTCGGCTGCGTCTATAAGGCTTTTCGGCGTAGAAGCCCCAGCCGTAAGTCCTGCCTGCGATTTATTTATAAAATTTGCCGATTCAAGCTCTTCGGCGCTTTCAACATGATAGGTTGCGATGCCGCTGAGGGCGGCCACATCCGCCAGCCTGCGTGTATTGCCGCTCTGGCGCCCCCCAACGACTACCATGACATCTACCGAGGAGGCAATGTTTCTGGCTTCCTGCTGCCGTTCGCGGGTTGCGTCGCAAATGGTGGAGAGCACGACAAGGTCGTTGAGTGAGCACGACAAGGTGTCGCGTATGGCCGTAAAAATTTCGCGGTCCTGCGTGGTTTGCGAGGCAAGAACATAGGGGTGCCCCGGGTCAAGATGCAGGGCCGCCAATTCTTCGGCATTGCCGAAAACGTGGGCAAGGCCGCTGGCGTATGAAATAAGGCCGCGCACCTCTGGGTGATCTTCTTCGCCAAAAAGCAGCAGGGTCGCGCCCTTTGTCGTGGCGCGCGCGATGGAAAGCTGCGCTTTTTTTACCCTGGGGCAGGTGGCATCTATCACGGTTGCGCCACTTTCAAAAACCTGGCGCTCCACCTGCCGGGTGATGCCGTGCGCGCGGATGACGGCAACGTCGTCTGGTCGCAGTTGCGAAGGCTCTTTGACGCAGACAACGCCACGGGCTTCAAACTCGGCCAGCACCTGTGGATTGTGGATAATGGGACCAAGGGTGCATATGCGGCCCGGACCAGCGCCCTGCGCGCGCCCCGTGGAGCCTTCCAGAGCAGAGTTGAGCTTTTGCAGGGCCAGGCTGACGCCCATGCAGAAACCCGCTGTTTTGGCGCGGCAAACGTTCATATGTTCTCCTGCTGTGCCTTGGGCCGTGTTGCTGCGGCGCATTGGGGACAGCATGTAGTGTTTTGTAGAAAGAAGTATGACTTTGCAGAAAAAAATATCGCCATGCAGAAGGCGAGCGTCTCAAACAGTCAGGCATCTGTCCAGTGCTTCTTCAAGTTCTTTCCAGCTTGAGCAGCGGCACAGCTCCTGGCGCAAGGCCCGCGCGCCGGGCAGGGCGCGCACATAGCGCGGTACCACGCTGCGCATCTTCCAGATGGCCGCCTTGCCGGGGCAGTGCATCTGGGCAAGCTCCATATGGCGTAAAATCATGGCCTTGAGCCCGTCCGCATCCTGGGCTTGCGGCTGTCCGCCCGCGCAAAGGGCTGCGTGGTCGGCAAAAATGGCGGGATTGTGCATGGCACCGCGTGCGTACATAAGCCCGGCAACGCCGGTCTGCTCCAGGCAGGCCATGCCGTCGGCGGCGGTAAACAGGTCGCCGCTGGCCATGAGGGGGATGGAGAGCCGCGGGGCCAGATCCGCCAGGGCCTGCCACTGGGCGGTGCCGCCAAAGCCCTGACGGGCCGTGCGCGGGTGCAGCACAAGCCAGCCCGCGCCCGCGTCTTCGAGCCGCAGGGCCAGGTCTGGCAGTACGGCGCGCGCGTCGTCGAGCCCCAGACGCAGCTTGAAGCCCACCCTTCCCGGTCCGGCGGCGGCCAGCATGGCGCGGGCCACCTCAAGAATATTGTCCGTATCGCCAAGCATGGCCGCGCCCGCGCCCTGACGCAGCACCTTTGAAACCGAGCAGCCCATGTTGAGGTCAAACCAGCCGTACCCGGCTTCGCGCAGCAGGCTGACAGCCCGGCTCAGAAAGGGGGCTTCGGCCCCAAAAAGCTGTACGACCAGCGGCTGGTCCTCGGGCAGGCTCATGAGCAGTTCGTTGGTGCCGGGGCTCTCATAAACAAGGCCCTTGGCGCTGACCATTTCTGTCACGCAGACGGCAGCGCCGTATTGGCGGCAGAGCAGGCGAAAGGGCAGATCGCTGTATCCGGCGAGGG
>JAQVZK010000110.1 GCA_028708195.1 Desulfovibrio sp. | reverse complement strand
ATCCAAGGCTCCCGTGGGCGGCGTCATCTATTCTGATACTCCCATTGAATTTAACGAAGGGCGCCCCACTGTGACGCTCAAAGTGCGCAATACAGGCGACCGGCCAATCCAGGTTGGTTCGCATTATCATTTTTTTGAAGTGAATCGAGCCCTTGAGTTTGACCGTGCAGCCGCTTACGGCATGCGCCTCAATATTTCAGCCACTACCGCCATCCGTTTTGAACCCGGCGACGAAAAAACCGTCAGCCTTGTGACGATAGGTGGTACGGCCAGCACCTTCGGGTTTAACAACTTGGTGGACGGTTGGACTGGCAATCCCCATCTCAAGCCTATTGATGTCAAGCATGCCATAGACACAGGCTTTAAAAACTCCAAGTAATTCCGCGGCTGTGCCAGCCAATCACGCTGGCTATCGCAAGGAGAATATTATGCCCAAGATTTCCCATCAGGAATACGCAGCTCTGTTTGGCCCTACCGTTGGCGATAAAATCCGTCTGGGCGACACTGATCTCTATATTGAAATTGAAAAAGACCTGCGCGGATACGGCGATGAAGCCGTGTACGGCGGCGGCAAGACCCTGCGTGGCGGCATGGGCGGCGACGCCCGCATGACCCGTGATACGGGCGTGCTTGATATAGTCATCACCAACGTCACCATCGTTGACCCTGTGCAGGGCGTGATTAAAGCAGACGTGGGCATTCGCGACGGCAAGATTGTTGGTATCGGCAAGGCTGGCAATCCCTCAATGATGGACAATGTGGATCCCAACCTCGTATGCGGCAACGCCACTGACGCCATTTCTGGCGAACATCTCATTCTCACTGCTGCGGGCATCGACACCCATATTCACATGATTTCGCCCCAGCAGGCCTATGCGGCCTTGTCCAACGGCGTGACCACCTTTATTGGCGGCGGTGTTGGCCCCACCGATGGCACCAATGGCACCACCATCACTCCCGGTTCGTGGAATCTCGCCAAGATGATCAAGGCCGCTGAAGGTCTGCCCATCAATATGGGTTTTCTGGGCAAGGGGCACGCCTACAATGCCGCGCCGCTAATAGAGCAGATTGAAGCCGGGGCCGTGGGCCTCAAGTGCCACGAAGACTGGGGAACCACGCCTGCACTGCTGCATGCGGCTCTGAGCGTGGCCGACCTGATGGATGTGCAGGTCTCGGTTCATACCGACACCCTGAACGAAGCGGGCTATGTTGAAGATACCATTGCCGCCATTGATGGCCGCGTCATCCACACCTACCACACCGAAGGCGCGGGCGGCGGCCATGCGCCCGACATCATCAAGGTGGCGTCTTACCCCAATGTGCTGCCCAGTTCGACTAATCCTACCTTGCCTTACGGCATCAATACCCAGGCAGAACTGTTCGACATGATTATGGTCTGCCATAATCTCAATCATAACGTGCCTTCGGACGTGGCTTTTGCTGAAAGCCGCGTACGCGCTGAAACCATTGCTGCTGAAAACGTTCTGCATGACATGGGCGTTATCTCAATGTTTTCAAGCGATTCTCAGGCTATGGGCCGTGTGGGCGAAAACTGGCTGCGCGCTATCCAAACCGCCGATGCTATGAAGGCAGGGCGCGGCAGGTTGCCTGAAGACGCACCCGGCAACGACAATTTCCGTGTGCTGCGCTATGTGGCCAAAATTACCATCAACCCCGCTATTACCCACGGTTTTAGCCATTTGCTGGGTTCTGTGGAAATTGGAAAGGTCGCCGACCTCGTACTGTGGGAACCCGCTTTCTTCGGGGCCAAACCCAAGATGGTCATCAAGGGCGGCATGATCAACTGGGCCAATATGGGCGACCCCAATGCCTCCCTGCCCACGCCGCAGCCCACCTATTACCGTCCTATGTTCGGCGCTTACGGCAAGGCCCTCACAGACACGCGCATCACCTTTGTTTCCCAGGCTGCGGCTGAAAGGGACATCAAGAACAAGTTGGGCCTGTGCAGCATGGTTGAACCCGTCAAACGCATTCGCAGCCTGTCCAAGCACGATCTGGTGCGCAATGGTAAAACTCCGGTCATTGATGTTGACCCGGAAACCTTTGCCGTCAAGGTAGATGGCGTGCATGCAACGGTAAAACCTGCCAGCAAGGTTGCTTTGGGGCATCTGCATTTCTTCAGCTAGGGCAACCGGGCTTTACATTGAGCTGTCAGATCAAGCTGTGTTTGCCTGTGCCAGACACTTTGGCCCTGCCAAGCTTTGCTTTACACAGCCCCGCCACTGTGGCGGGATGGTCAATGTAACAGCGGAAATGATCTGGAGATTATCTTATTTGATACACGAGCTTCCGGGGGCATGCCCCCCGGAAGCAGCCAAGTATACACGAGGAAAGATCATTATGCAGTTGGTTGAACACGTTCTTGGCAATGTTAACGACGTTCATTGGAAAGAAAAACTCGTCGATGTCACTATTGATGTTCTTGAACTGAGCCAGTGGGACGCGCAAAAAAATCGCCTTCGCAAGCAGAGCAGGGGCGGACGTGTTGTGGCTGTATCTCTTGAGCGTGATGAGTTTTTGCATAACGGCGATGTGCTTGTTTGGGATGAAGAGTCAAAAACCGCCGTGGTCTGCAAAATAGATCTTTGTGAAGTGCTGGTGGTGGAACTGGAAGCCTTGGCGGAGCTTGAGCCGGGCATTCTGGTTGAGCGCAGCGTGGCTCTTGGGCACGCGCTAGGCAACCAGCATTGGCCTGCCGTGGTGCGCGAGGGAAAAATTTACGTGCCAATGTCCGTGGACAGGGCAGTCATGAATTCCGTCATGAACACGCACCATTTCGCTGGGGTACGTTACAGCTTTGTGCCTGGCGAAGAAGTGGCGGGCATGCTTTCTCCTGCGCAGTCCCGCAGACTGTTTGGTGGCAGTGAACGCCCTGTTGATGCGCGGACTCACGGCCATTCGCACAAGCCTGTGACCATTCTTGATGAAGATTCCGAGCACGAGCACAAGCACCATCAACATGACGGCCACGGCGAAGACCATCACCACAAGCATGAGCACAAGCACGCGCACGAAGACGAGCGCAAGCACAAGCATGGTCACGCCGATGGACATAAGGACAAACATTCTGACCACGACCATCATGGGCATTATGGACACAAGCATGGTCACAGCCACGACCGCAAGCACGATGGGTAGTTTATGACGAAGCCACAAAAATCACGGCGCGCTGCCAATGCAAAAGCTGCCGGACAGGCAGAACCTCCTGAAACGGCGTCCAGCCAAAGCGCATCCATCTCTTCGGCTTCGGGTTTGTCCGGACAGATAGACGGAGGTGTGCTTTCATTGGTGCGCATGATGCAGTTTGGCGATTCGACATTGCCCATTGGCGCTTTCGCTTTTTCCAATGCTCTGGAGTCGGCCATACAGAAAGGCATAGTGCGGGATGCGCAGGATTTGCAGGATTACACGGCCTGCGCCATTGAACAGGCCGCCACAGGTGACGCCGTCGGTCTTGCCTGGGCCATGCGCTATGCCGCGCAGGAGGCCTGGGACGATCTCGTCATGGTAGACCACGAAGTGCATTGTCGGCGCCTGCCCGAAGAGTCACGGCTCATGTCTGTTCGCATGGGGAAAAAACTTGTGGAAATGTGCCTGAGCACCACGGAACTGCCTGGTCTGGATATCTGGCTCGGGCGCATCAACGCGCACGAAACGCCTGGCACCTATCCTGTAAGCCTCGGGTTGTTGTTCAGCCGCATGGGGCTGCCCGTGCAGCAGGCTCTGGTGGTGCACCAGTATGGCCTTGCTGCAACCATTCTTAACGCGGCCTTGCGGCTCATGAGAGTCACTCATCTGGATACGCAGCGCATTCTATTTCGACTTATGGAGAACCTTGACCGTCAGTGCGCTGTGGCTTCTTCGGCGCCGCTTGAGCGCATGTCCACCTATGCTCCCATGTCTGAAATCCTTGGGGCAGTGCATGTGAAGGCCCACGTGCGCATGTTCATGAACTGACTGTATTGCAAAAAACGGCTGACCAGTGTGCCGCAAGGCCCTACAGCCATAAATACAAGGATATTTCGTGAAAAAAATTACGCGTATTGGCGTAGGCGGCCCTGTCGGCTCCGGCAAAACGGCCATCATTGAGGCGGTAACTCCCGTTCTTATCAAACGCGGCTTCAAACCGCTCATTATTACCAACGATGTGGTCACCACTGAGGACGCCAAGCATGTGCAGCGCACCTTGGCCGGCATACTGGACGCAGACCGCATTGTGGGCGTGGAGACCGGGGCTTGCCCGCACACTGCCATTCGTGAAGATCCCAGCATGAATCTGGCTGCTGTTGAAGACCTGGAAACGCGCTTTCCTGACAGCGACCTCATATTCATCGAAAGCGGCGGCGATAATCTGACCCTGACCTTCAGCCCGGCTTTGGCGGATTTTTTCATCTACGTCATTGACGTGGCGGCCGGGGACAAAATTCCCCGCAAGAACGGTCCGGGTGTTTGTCAGTCGGACATTCTGGTCATCAACAAGGAAGACCTCGCTCCTTATGTGAACGCCAGCCTTGAAGTTATGGACCGCGATTCGCGCCTTATGCGCGGCGATAAACCCTTTATCTTTACCAATTGCATGACAGGAAAAAATATTGAAGAGCTCACGGACATGATCGTGTGCGATGCGCTCTTTGATTACAAGCCAGACCCGAAGGGAGTCTAGCATGAACGCACCGGCATACCTGCTTACGCCACAGGCGGCGCTTCTGGCGCGCGAGGCCACAAGTGATGCGGGCAGCCGCTCCCGGGTGGAGCTTGCCAAAGAAGAGCTGGACCGCATTTGCGAGGAGGCCGCAGAATGCAGCCCCTACCGGGACGAGCCGATACAGATGCAAAGCGGGGCAGTCGGCAAATACGGCTATCTGCGCCTGGGGTTCCGCAAGGAAGCTGAGGGGCATAGCCGTTTGTACGATATTGACAGGCGGGTGCCCTTTCTGGCGCAGCGCGGCCTGTATTGGGATCAGGGGCTGCCAGGCATGCCCTGCATCTTCATAATCAGTACCACGGGTTGTGTTATTCAAGGTGACCGCATGTACCTTGAAATTAATGTGGAGCCTGACGCTATGGGCCATGTGACCACACAGTCTGCGACCAAGGTTCACATGATGGAAGCCAACTATGCAGCCCAGTATCAGAAAATAACGGTGGAGCAGGGGGGCTATCTGGAATTCATGCCCGATCCCCTCATCCTCCACCGCGACACGCGCTTCCTTTCCGAAACTCGCATTGAGATTTCGGAACGCGCATCCATGATTTATTCAGAAATTCTGCTGCCCGGCAGAAAGTATCATCATGAAAAAGAGCTTTTCGGGTTTGATCTTTTTTCTTCGCGTATCACAGCTTTTCGGCAAGAAAGCGGGGAAAAAATATTTGCCGAAAAATTTGTGCTGGAGCCAAAGGTTGCCGGAGTGCTCGGCACGGGCGTCAACAACGGATTTGAGGTTTTCGGTAATGTGGTGCTGCTCACACAGCCGGAAAATGCGCTCAAGGTCCGCGACGTTGTGGGGGCCGATGTGGATTTTGCCAATCGTATCGCCTTTGGGGCTTCAGTGCTGCCCGGCGAGAATGGACTGGTCTTCAAGGTGCTCGGCGATACTTCCGAATCAGTAAGGGGCAAGGTCAGAGAGTTCTGGGGCACGGCCCGTGAAGTCATAACGGGCGCGTCGCTGCCCGCAGAATTTCTATGGCGTTAGAGCTTCTGCTTTTGCAGTCATTCTTCTGGGGATTTCCCCAGTTTACCGGCTGCCTGAGTCAGCGGCGCATAGTCTTGGGGCAAATGTTACCCCTCCAACGCTTCAAACGGACAAACTGGAGACAGTGTTATGAGCCCAGCCAGTGATACGCCCGCCAACTGGTGGAATGCCGCAGCGGCCAAGACCCCGGTGCTGCACTTTATAGACGTGCTGCTGCGTGGCGTGGGGCAGGTCATGTTTCAGAACAATCCCCTTACAGGCCTGCTGTTTCTGGCGGGCATCTTTTGGGGAGCCTATAGCGCTAACATGCCCGCTGTGGCCTGGGGCGGCCTGCTGGGTCTTCTTATGGGCACGCTGACGGCCTATGCGATCAACGCACCCAGAGAAGACATCAATATTGGGCTGCATGGGTACAATGGCGTACTTGTAGGGGTGGCTTTGCCTACCTTTTTCGCGCCCACGCCCACTTTGTGGGCCTACATAGTAGCCGGGGGCATTTTTTCCACCATTCTTATGCTGGCCATAGCCCGTGTGTTCAAGACCTGGAAGGTGGCCGCCATGACGGCTCCCTTTGTCATAACTACGTGGTTTTTGATGTTCGCGGCGTACAATTTTGCCAATATCAAAATCTCAGGCCTTCCTCATGCCAGTATTTCTGTACAGCCTACAGACATCTATGCCGTTACCATGCCCGAATTCTGGAAGGCTTCCTTTGCCGGAGTTTCTCAGGTTTTTCTGATCAATAACGTGGTTACGGGTGTTCTTTTTCTGGTGGGACTGGCCTGCAATTTTGTCTGGGCGGCCATTTTCGCCTTTCTGGCTTCTATGCTCGCCGTGGGCACCGCCCTTTTTCTGGGTGCGGGAACCACAGCCATAGTGGCTGGCCTCTTTCAGTTCAGCGCAGTGCTGACAGCCATTGGGCTGGGAACGACCTTTTATCGTCCGTCCTGGCGTGTGGCCATTTACGCTATTGTGGGAACCATTTTTACCGTGGTGGCCCAAGGTGCCTTGAACGTCGTGCTCAATGTTTACGGCGTGCCTACGCTGACTTTCCCCTTTGTTGTGGCGGCATGGATATTCCTGCTGCCCAATCTTGATCTGGTGCCAGAAACGCACAAAAACTAGGGCGTTCTCACCTTGAGCTGCTCTGGCGGCTGCGTGTGAGCACCCGTATGCAGTGAAGGCGTAAGCGCCGCTTCTGCCGTCACCAGCAGTTTTGCTTAATGCAATCAAAAATATTGTGGAGGAATTATGCCAGCTTTGAACTCGGGTGATACCGCTTTCATTCTTTTATGCACAGCCCTGGTCTGCGTCATGACGCCCGGCCTGGCCTTCTTCTACGGTGGTTTGGTCAGGGCGAAGAATGTACTGACCATTATGATGCAGAGCTTCATATCTATGGGGGTTGTGGCTCTTATCTGGATATTTGGCGGGTTCAGCCTGGCATTCGGTCCGGATATTGGCGGCGTCATCGGCGACGTCACCTATCACTTTGCCCTGGATAAGGTGGGCGGCGATCCGAGCCCGGTATACGCACCAACCATTCCCTTTATCATGTTCTTTGCCTACCAGATGATGTTCGCCATCATTACCCCTGCTCTGATTACCGGGGCCTTTGCCGGGCGTTTCAACTTCAAGGGGTACCTCAAATTTTTGGTGCTTTGGACTATCGTGATTTACCTGCCCGTCTGCCACTGGATATGGGGCGGCGGATGGCTGGCCAAGCTCGGAGTGGTGGATTTTGCAGGCGGTATTGTGGTGCACGTGAGCGCAGGTTTTTCTGCGCTGGCTACCGTTGTTTATCTTGGGTGGCGCAAGGATGTTAAACCCGGCCAGGAAGTGGCGCCCAACAACTTGCCCTTGGTAGCCGTAGGGGCGGGGCTGCTGTGGTTCGGCTGGGTTGGT
>JAQVZK010000109.1 GCA_028708195.1 Desulfovibrio sp. | reverse complement strand
ACTGAACTGCACATTGACGATGTTTTCGTCGCCAGTGAGCATGGACGCTTCTTCCGAAACAGTACGCACCTGCCCCTGCTGGAATGTGGCGCTTTGCCCCACTGAGCGAAAGCCCACCTCACTGCGCAGCACCTGGGTTACCTGGGGCTTGTACACGCTTTCAATAGGTGCGGGCCACGCGTAGTGCGGGCCAGGGCCTTCAGTGCGGTTATACTTGCCAAAGCGCAGCACAACCCCCTCTTCGTCGGGGTTGATAATATAGATGCCCGACAAAAGCCAAAGCGCCACAACCCCAAGACCCACAAGCAGAAAGCCCTTACCGTTGGGCATGCGCATTTGTGAAAGCTTCTTGAAAGGGCTTTCGTTCCCTCCCCCACGCCCATTAAAGGGGCTGCGCTTTGCGCGAGGGGGCTGACGATCCTGCACTTCATCTTCAGGTTCCACATCGTTTTGCCTGGGGGGGGGGTTGTTCCCCTGTCTCTGCCTCTTTTCCTGTAGTTTGTCCCAATCCCAATTCATGACGGAGTTTTACCCTTTTTTTAATCGTAGCGCGGCTCCCGTGTTGCATTGTCGGGAAACACCTACGTTTTAGTATGGTGTGAAGTGGTAAAAATAGGGCATGAATGCTGCGTGGTCAAGAACGCTGTGCCACCTTGGTAAGCAAGTGCATACTGGATAAGGTATAGAGCACTACTCGTCAAGACTACCCAGCAGTCAGCTAGACAACCCTGCGCCCCAACGGCAATCACTTTCACCCACACCGCAAAACTTACATCATGAACCTGTAAAACAGAGAGCTCATAGGTTGGAGAATATATGAAGCCAGTAGATATAGACGTTGCTATTGCAACGTTATAAAAAATTTGCATATTTTCTGGATCAACATGCAAATGGCAATTATTCAAAAAAAGTCAAGTGGAGATCAGGCAGATTTTTTGTCAAAAAATGCGGCCAGAATCGCCAACAGGCACGTGCGGAAATACCGACGTGCGCTGCGCGTTCTGCCCGCAGGGGCTACCTCTCAAGTACGGTGGCGTTAATGGGCCAGCTGCACCACATACTCCGTATTGGTATTGACGATGGGACTGCGTAGCATGGCACCAGCCAGCGGCACAATCCGCACGACATCTACCACTTCAGCCTTGACGGCAAAGCCGGGGGCATAAAGCAAACCGTCGCGAGAATTCTGATCCTGATCTGCTTGCCAGAGTAACATTCCAAAAAAAAGCCCGCAACCAACAAGAGCTGTACTCAGCATCACATAAGGGACCCTGGCAGCCGTACTTGCCTTGTTCATGACTACTCCTTGCGGCGACTTTTGCCTCCGTCAGTATTTTGTCATGGATAAAGCAAAAAACATGCCGATGAAGTGCATTCAGAGGCAGATAAACCTTGAGGGTGCGATACGCTTAAAAGGCGTTGCCTTTGAGAACATCGGGCTGAGGCTGGTGGTCAGTATAACAATAAAATAGACAAGGATTTTGTGGACGGGCGCGGTGGGTGCCTGGGCAGGGGCGCGAGTAGCGCGGAGGCTGTGCGGCGCGCGGAAAGAAAAGAGTGGAGTCGCTTGTGCGGGGGGGGGGGGAAAGGGCCCCTTTTGTAAAAAGGGCCCTTCCCCACAAAAAAATCCAGCTGCCCTCCCCCTAAGCGAACAGTTTAAACCTCGCTGATGATGGCAACCACCACGGGGTCGCGTTCCAGCACGCGGCGGAAGAACCGACGCAGCGAAGAGCGTATGCCCTCCTGCATGCGGTTCAATTGTCCGGGCCGGGCCGCTTCAATTTCGTCCAGAACAAGGCATTTGGCGTCTTCAAGAAGGTGGCTGTAGCGCTGCTCAAACACAAAGCCCTTGGAAATCATTTCTGGCCCGTGAAGTATGCTGCCTGTGTCTGCGTCTACAACCAGCACCACGATGACCATACCCTCGTCGCCAAGAATACGGCGCTCGCGCAGCACAGCAAAGCCCACGTCTCCGACCCCCTTGCCGTCCACAAGGGTACATTCGACCGGCACTTTTGGCTCCAGCTGGAAGGATTCGGGGAGAAGCGTGAGGGGCAGGCCGTCCTCAAGCAGAATGACATTTTCTTTCGTGACCCCGCACTCTGCAGCCAGCCGGCCGTGCTTGACCAGATGCTGATATTCGCCATGCACGGGCACAAAAATCTCTGGCCGCACGGCTTCAAACATTTCCTTGAGTTCTTCGCGCTGGGCATGGCCTGACGCGTGGATGGCGTGCACGCTTTCGTACAGCACTTCCGCACCCAGGCGGTACATTTCGTTAATAAGTTTGGACACCGCCTTGGCGTTGCCCGGTATCATGCGCGAGCTCATGACAACAGTATCGCCCTTGCGAATTTCAAGCTGCCGATGGGCACCAAGCACCATGCGCGACAAGGCCGACATGGGTTCACCCTGCGCGCCTGTAACCACGAGCACGATCTGGTCATCGGACAGATCGGGCACACCGTTGTGTGCGTTGAAAAAAGAAGGCGGCAGTTTGGCAATGCCAAGGTCGCGGGCCATCTCTATATTGTTGGCCAGGGATTTTCCACTGATGACAACCGTGCGCCCAAATTCGCGGGCGAGGTCAAAAACTTCTTGTATGCGCTGAATATGGCTTGAAAAAAGCGTAATAACTATGCGCCCTTCAGCAGTAGAAAAAATCTTTTTCAGCGAATCTTTCACTTCTCTTTCAGTGAGCGACCGCCCTTCGCGCATGACGTTGGTAGAGTCTGAAAGCAGCAGGCGCGCGCCTTCCGGCCCGGCAAAATTGCGAAAAACGCCAAGGTCGGTACCTGTGCCGTCAAGGGGATGCGGATCAATCTTGAAATCGCCGCTGTGCACCACGCGCCCGATGGGCGTTTCTACCCCAAGGCCAAAGCCTTCAGGAATGGAGTGACAGACCGGAAAAAAACGAAACGTCAGGTCGCCCAAGGGCAAAACCGTTTGCGCGTCTACGGGGCACAGTTCTGCCCAGTCAAGAATTTCGCGTTCGCGCAATTTGTGTTCCACGAGGGCCAGGGTGAACCGCGAACCAAAGATGCGCGTGCCCTTGAGTTCAGGCAAAAGCCAGGGCAGAGCCCCTATGTGATCCTCATGCCCATGCGTAAGCACGATGCCGAGAAGTTTATCTTTAACGGCGCTGACTGCGCCAAAATGCGGTATGACCACATCCACGCCCAAGTGGGCATTATCAGGAAACATCAGGCCACAGTCCACCATGACAACGCCGCCTGCGGTTTCCCATAGCTGACAGTTGAGTCCGATTTCTCCGAGGCCCCCCAGGGGCGTAATGGTAAGGTAGGGTTCTTTCATTCCTCTTTCGCTTGTGCTTGGGCGCTACAGGTTTTCAAGATCAGCGCCGCATCAGGTCAGGTTGAAATTCGCCCATCGCCACATACAATTGTGACAGGGCCGTAAGATAGTCGGCCTTGGCTCCGGTCAGGGATGCCTGAGAGGTGGTGAGCTTGGACGAGGCGTCCAGAACATCAAAGTTGGTGCCCACCTGCTCCTGGTATCTGGCCAAGGCCACATGGTAGGCCTCGGTGGCTTGCTCCACGGCTTTTTCGGCCACGTTAATGCGTTTTTCTGCCTCATGCACGGCCAGAAGCTTGGACTTGATGTCGTAACCCACGTTCAGTTTGAGGTTCTCGGCCTCATAGCGCATCTTGGTTACAAGCCATCCGGCTTCCTTGTCTGCATAGTAGGTGGTGCCCCACTGAAAAACATTCCAGGTCGCGCGCGCGCCCACTTCCCAGGTCTGGGTGCGGGAGCCATTGCTGCCGTCTTTTTGCAGGTCGAGCGTGTTGCCGCTCTGCGTTATGTTGTAATAGGCTTCCACCTGCGGGTAGTACTCGCTCTGCACCGCCTGCTGATTTTTACCGGCGATTTCTACCGACTTGGCAGCCATATAAACATCTGCCCGCTGACGGTAGGCGGCTTCAAGGCACTGCTCAAGCGACTTTGTAAACGGCACGTGGGCCAGCTGGCCTTTGTAGTTTACCGGGGTTGTGACTGAAAGCCCCAGCAGGGTGTTCAACTGGGCCTGGCTGGTATCACGGTTGTTTTCCGCCTTGATGAGCGAGTTTTCCGCCTGGTTCACATCCACTTCTGCCTGCAGCACATCCAGCCGGGGCCGCAGACCAACATCAAAAAAAGCGTTGGTGATACGCAACTGGTCACGCAGACGCGCCAGGGCATCACGCTCGCTGCGCACGCTTTCGTCGTAGCGCAGAAAATTCAGAAACTGCGTCTGCACCTGCTCCGTCATAGACAGTTCGGCATTGCGCAAGGCGGCCTTGTCACTGTCCGCCTGCAAAGCGGCCTTCTGGTAGTTGGCCAGGAGCCTGAAGCCCTGAAACACGGGTTGCGAAACCTCAATGCCCCAGCTGTACGCCCCCAAATTGGGCGGCTGCCCCGTCCTGGCAGAACTCTTTAGTTCCTGCTTGGACGCAGAATACGTCATGCCCAGCCTGGGGCCAAACGCGCCGCGCGCGGACTTGCGGCTTTCTTCTGACGAACGCCCCTGCGCCTCCTGCGAACCGAGACTGGGGTTAAACTCCAGCGCACGGCTCACGGCATCGCGCATATCGATATTCCACGTTCCGCCCTGTTTCTCCGCGCCGGTGGGCTCTGCACCGCCTTGAGGCCCCAGGCTGCGCTGTCCCTTGAAAATGGGTATGGACGCTCCTGGGGCGCCTTCACGCGCTGAAGTGGTGAAAGGAGAACAAAAAATGGCAAGCATGAGCACAAGGGAGAGAACAGAAAAGCGAATCACTGAAACCGCCGTAATTGAGGAGGTGGCGTGCGCCATGAAAGCGACGTATGAGAGTGGTGGCCCTTGCATGACCGTACATACAACGGGCAAGACATTATTAACAATATGGTCCGGCACAGCTTTGTCCCGGGCTTTTGGGCCATCCGGGCATGCCCCGGCTGGCGCTCCGAGTATGGTTCGAACCATATAGGACAGAAGGGAAAAAATAAATATAAAATATTTTGCCCTCCCGGACCCCAAATCCTGCGGCATCGGCGTAATACAGGCCTTTTTGCCGCCCTGCTTGCCAAAAAGGCGTCTTTATATAGAATAGTATGACCCCCGCAGGGGGGCTGCCCTTACACCCCGGGATTCTTGTTGAAAGACATCCCCCGGCATGTGCCCGGGGCTTTCAGCCTTTTTAATCAATAAATCTAACCGATGCAGTGCCTTATAAAAAGCTTGTAAAAAAAGCTGAAGGCCTTGCAGCGTTTCGCCACACAAGCCAGAAAACGTACACCGCAGGCGTAGCCCGAAAAATGATGACACACAGGCTTGACGAACTGCCCTTACAGGTGCATTCCGTTTCGGCGTGCATTTCTAATCCCCGCCCAAAGCGGGCCTGGGGCACAAGGTCCAAAAAAAATCTTGAAACTTTGCCCCACTCGTTGCATTCTCCGCCAGAGCCTTATGCGGCTGTGACGGCACTGTTGTCATGACCGGCGCTTTCTTGCGTCCTGCGTTCCGGCACTACTTGCGGCGATTTGTGAAAACCACGGCTGCTGCGCACTTATGGAGAATTTCATGGAATTCAGTTTCTTTTCAATGATCGCCCAGGCAAGTCTGGTTGCCAAGGCTGTGCTGGTTCTTCTGCTCATCATGTCCATAGTCAGCTGGGGCTTGATGATTCAGAAGTTTCTTGCGCTCAGCGCCGCCAACAGCAAAGCTCTTAGCGGAATAGAAGGCTTTGAAAAAGCCCCCAACCTGCGTGAGGCCGTACAGTCCCTCGGCGCCGACCCCGCATCCCCCCTCTACTATATTGCACATCAAGGTGTGATGGAGTTCAACCGCTCAAAAGAATTGGGCAACAGCAGCGAAGTGGTGGTGGACAACGTCCGCCGTGCACTGCGTCAGGGCGTGGGCAGTGAGTTGTCACGCCTGCAGCGCTCGCTTTCTCTGCTGGCCACAACTGCCAACACAGCACCCTTCATCGGTCTGTTTGGTACGGTGTGGGGCATCATGAGCTCCTTCCACTCCATCGGCATGCTCAAATCAGCCTCGCTGGCCACCGTGGCCCCCGGCATTTCCGAAGCTCTGATTGCTACCGCCATTGGCCTGGCCGTGGCCGTACCCGCCACCATTGGCTTCAACATCTTTATGGGCAAGCTTTCTCAGGTGGACACCCTGCTGGTCAACTTTGCAGGCGTCTTTCTGAACCGCGTGCAGCGCGAAATCAATGCCCACCGCCCCGTGCAGCGCACGGGCACGACGGAGATGTAACGTGGGCGCCAGTGTAGGAGGCGGCAACAAGTTCGTTTCGGAAATCAACGTTACGCCCTTTGTGGACGTCATGCTGGTGCTGCTCATCATTTTTATGGTGGCAACGCCCATGATGAGCCAGGGGCTTGAGGTTGATCTGCCGCAAACAACCCAGGTTGAAGTTCTGCCCACGGAAGCCGAGCATATGGTGCTCACCGTGCGCAGCGACGGCAAAATCTATCTTGACGAATACGGCGTAGACAGTATGGAAGACCTTGAAGGCTACCTGCTGCGCCTGGTCAAAGAAAAAAATAAAACTTTGTTCCTCCAGGCAGATAAGGCCGTACCTTACGGCACTGTGGTGGAAGTTATGGGGCACATCAAGGCCGTTGGCATTGAAAAGCTCGGCGTAATCGCTGAAAAGCCCGATCAAGCCCCGGCCAAGGGTGGCAAAACCACCCCTGCCCGTGCCCCGAAGTAGGTTCTTTTATGCGTCTGGCCTCGTATGTTCTCTCTCTGTGCCTGCACCTGGCGGCTTTTTTGCTCATCTGGTTCTGGCCCAGTTCTCCTCCCATTCGGCTTGACGCACCCCCAGTAATGATCAGCCTGGTGGAAGGCGCACCGGGCGGCAACCGCACGCCCTCCCCCATTCTTGGGCATATGGGCACCCCCGGCGACGGGCCTCTTGCGCCCACGCCGCCCGCGCCCAAGGCCGAGGTTGCCGCGCCGGAACGTGTTGAAGTCAAAGAGCCTTCGCCCGTGACGCCGCCGCCCAAACAGGACGTAGCCCCCATCAAGAAGCCCGAGCCAAAGCCCGAACCCAAACCCGAGCCAAAGCCCGAAGCTACCCCCGTGGCCGCCAAAAAAGAGAATAAGCCGAAGGAACCGGAGAAACCCAAGGAACCTGAAAAGTCCAAGGATCAGAAAAAACCGGAACCAGCAAAGAAAAACGATAAAAATAATGCCAAGAAGCCAGCGGTTGACCCGGTGGCCGCAGCCTTGCAACAGGCCAAACGCAAAGCCTCCTCACGCGCGGATTCGGGCGACAGGGGCAATGCCGTTGAACAGGCCCTTGCCCAGGCCCAGAAGCGCGCCGGCGGCAACCGCGGGGGCGGTGGCGGCGAAGGTGAAGGCCCCGGCGGCGGCGGACTGGGCGACGTGTACATGGGCCAGGTCATGCTGGCAGTGCGCCCCAACTGGGGTTTTGCCTCGGCAAGCCGCCGGAATCTGAGTTGCGTTGTGCGGGTGCGCGTTGATATGCAGGGCAAGGTGCAGCAGGCTGTCATCTCGCAGGGATCGGGCAATTCCCAGTATGACGCTTCAGCGGTAAACGCCATCATTCGCACAAGCCAGAGTGGGGACTTTCCGCCTCCACCTTCTGCCGAGTATGGCGATCTGGACCTTGTCT
>JAQVZK010000108.1 GCA_028708195.1 Desulfovibrio sp. | reverse complement strand
ATGAAATCAGTATCGGTGATGTATGACTGAAGATCTTCGTAATGTACTGCTCATGCTTTCACAGCAAGAAACATTGACCATGTTTTCTCTTATGGTGACAATGGCTGTTGCACTGGGCTGCGGCTTTGCAATTTATCTGCTATATCGGTTCTTTTACCGGGGCGTTGTCTATAGCGAAAACTTTGGTGTTCTTATTCTGCTTGTCAGCGGCATTACAGCATTTATCATCATCACCATTGGCACAAACTTTGTTTTGTCCCTCGGTATGGTGGGGGCGCTGTCCATTGTACGTTTTCGTGCGCCCATCAAAGACCCGCTTGACGTGGGCTTTTTGTACTGGAGCATCGCTGCGGGCCTTACCGCCGGCGCAAAACTGTACATGGTGGCTATTTTTGGCACAACAGTCATTGGCCTCATATACATCATCATGACCTTTGTTCACCGCGATGCGCGAACCTTTTTGCTGATCCTGCGGTATGCCACCCCGGTTGAGGAATCCGTTGCAGTTTTACTGCGCCAGTTGAAATACACACTGAAAAATAAGAGCATTGCACGCGGCGTCACGGAACTGACCCTGGAGGTCAAGGTAAAGCGCGGGCAGATACAGTTTATGGATGCCTTTACGGATTCGGACGCCATCGACAGCGCCACCCTTGTGGAATACAATGGAACATATTCGTAGGCCGTTTATTGGCCCCCGAGTTTTTTGCCGCGCAAACCCGGTAGTTAGAGCAGATTAATTTTGAAATGTTTTACATTTCAAAAATGACAAAAGCTCCCCATTCTGATGGGGAGCTTTTTACGTGTTGTACATTGCGGGCAATGCGCTCTTTTGCGTGTAATCTTACAGCATTTCCAAAAAGGCTTCGATGCGCACCTTGAGCTGCTCGGTATCGGTTTCAGAGTAGTCTGTTTCTACCTGAAGGTAGGGCAGGCCCAGATCATTCTGCACAAATTTTTTCAGGGTCCAGGCTTCCACGGCATAGGTCTGGCAGCCCTGCCAGGTCAGATCCACCACGGCATCTGCCGAAAAATCTGCCGTCATCTGGCGCAGGGCGCTGTAGCGGTTGGGGTTGGGCGACATGACGGAGCAGGGCACCTCGAGGTAGCGGCGGGCCATGACGGTCAGCGGGTCGCCGTCTTCCTCCATCATGACGCGGGTTTTTTTATAGGCCGAGCAGTTGTCAAGACAGACCACGCTTGCGCCGCACTCTTCAATAAGGCGCACCACCTTGTGCGAACCCATGCCCACAGGAACGCCTGTCAGCAGAATGCGCGGGGCCTCGGGGCTGGTTGTCGCCTTTCCTTCGTCGGCAAGGCGGCCCATTTCTTCGGCCAGTTCTTCAAGCATGGCAATGCCCACTTCCTTGTCAGGAAAAAAGGACGTCTTGAACGCGATTTCCACCAGCTCCACACCCGTGATGGGCGAGGGCTTGCGCTGGGCCAGATCCATAACGGCCTTGAGCGCCAACCGTTCGCGGTTCATAAGCGCGATGGCTTCACGCAGTTTTTCATCGGTAATGCTTACGTCGAATTCCTGTTCAAGGCGGCGCACCAGCCCTCCAAACTGTTTGCGCCAGTACCCCAGGGCGTCGTCGTCCTGAATTTGCGGCAACTGCAAAAGGGCTATGGGTTTATAAGCCGCCAGCAGTTCGTACATTTTTTTCTTGCCGTCGCAGGTGGTGTCGGCCACCACAATGTCGGCTGCGGCCAGGTAAGGACAGCTGTCTTTAAGCGCAAAGCCGAAGCTGCTCTTGATGAGCGGGCAGAGGGAGCGGGGCAGGATTTCTTCGGCTGCCGGTATGGAGTCATTCTTTGTGCCGCAGAGTGAAACCGGAATGGCCCCGGCCGCCAGCGCAATTTCAGTCGGCGAGTAGAGGCAGAACTGCCCGACGACCTTTTTGCCGTTCTGCTTGGCTTCTGTAAGGTTGAGCACGTTTTTTTCAAAGGCGGTGGTGATCTTGTCAAAACTGGCGCACTTCATAATTGCTCCTTGTTGCTCCTGGTTTTGCCCTGCTTGGCCGGGCTGATCCTTACTTTTTTCGTTCAAACCGCTGGACGGGCAGAAGGGCCGCGCCCAGGGCGCCCACAAGTTGCGGCTGCTCTGGCACCTGCACGGGCATGTCCAGCTCCTGAGCCAAAAAACTGCAAAAGGCCGGGCTTGTGGCCATGCCTCCGGTAAAAACGCACTGGCCCGTAAAGGCGATGCGACGGGCAAGACCCCGCATGCGTCTGGCTATGGACACAAAAACCCCGGCGGCCATGTCGGCTGGCGGGGTGCCCTGCGCCAGCAGCCCCACTATTTCTGTTTCAGCAAAGACCGCGCACATGCTTGATATGGGTACGGGTTTGCCGCTGGCCGCGGCTTCACCAAGGGCATCAAGCTGCATACCCAGAATGCCCGCCAGCACCTGCAGAAAACGTCCGGTACCGGCCGCGCATTTGTCGTTCATGACAAAATCGCGCACGCCGCCGTTTTCATCCAGGCTGATGGCCTTGCTGTCCTGCCCGCCGATGTCGAGCACAACGCCCGAACCGGGAAACAACCACGCGGCGCCCTTGGCGTGACAGGTGATTTCGGTAATGGTTTTGTGGGCAAAGGGCAGGGCAATGCGCCCGTAGCCTGTGGCCACAACCTGCTCAAGATCCTGGCGGATCGCGCCTGCTTCACGGCAGGCGGTGTCCAGAACGGCCTCGCCTGCCTCGCGCGTGTTCCAGCCTGTGGGCAAAAGCGCGCTGCCAACCACGCAACGTGCGGCAGAGTCAAAAATGACGGCCTTGGCGGCCACAGAGCCCACATCTATTCCGGCTGCAAGCATTGGCTTTCTCCTGCACACAAAAGTAAAATACGTCACATCGACGTTGCGCTGGCTGTTGCGCCAGCAAGCGGCGGGTCAAACAAGGCGGCCCCCCGGCACCTGGCAAAACTGCGCGCAAAAGGCTCCGCGTTGCAACGTCAGTCTGCCCCAGAATGGCCGTGCTGACACAAGTATGGGCATGCGCCCAAGAATAAAAAAGCCCCGCGTAGTGCGGGGTTGCGCTGTGAAGAGAGGGTACCGGCGGAAGATCTGAACCGCCTGCTGTTACAACAGAAATGGCGCTGTTCAGAAATTCAGGCGAGACAACCTGCCCCACAGCGCCAAAGCTCAAGTCATGCCGGAGCGTGTCAGGCTCCGGTTTTTACAGAACAGACATGACGCATGCAGGGCGCAAAAGTGCAACGCGGCCTCGACCGCCGCCTGCGCTCCCACTGCTGTCTGTATTTTCATGTGTTCCCCTGTGTGATCACGGCTGCCGTGGAAACCGGGTGAACGGCCGCTGCGGTGATGGATAAAATTTGCCCCGCCTGCCGAGCGGTCAGGAGCGCACGGCAGGACCTTGAGAGCGCAAGATCCTCAAACTGAAAATGCTCTTGATGGTTAACTATCATGTAAAGGGCCTGAACTGTCAATTGACGCACGCTGCGACTTTGCCCCGCAGCAGCAGTTCCCGGAAGATGTTGCGCCGGGCTGTTTTTGGCCGGATGTGGGCATGGATGCCACTCTGGCAGGCACAGCCCCATTGTCCAGTACGCCGCGTATGTTGTTCACTATCTCTTCCACAGAAGTCTGGTACTCCTCCAGTGTGCCCAGCCACTGGCCGAGGCAGGAGAGCCCCCTGTCTGTGAGGGCATATCGCCTGCGGGCCGGGCCGTTGCCTTGCAGGTCCCAGGCGCAGACCACAAGGCCCTCTGTCTCCATACTCTTGAGCACGCGGTAGAGGCCCGTGGGGTCCACAGGCTGCCCCCTGAACATGGCCATGCCGGACAGACGTTCAAGTATCAGGTAGCCGTGCAGATTTTCGCGGGCAAGCACCGTTAAAATGGCAGGGCGCACCAGCCGGGTAAGATTTTTGCCCGAGCAGGCGCAGCCGGCAAACTGGCTGGCTTGCGCAGAGTTTTTTTGCGCATGGCTGACTTCGGCATGACTGACTTCTGCAGGGCTGACATGCGCGGGGCTGTTGTGCGCAGCCGCAAAATCTGGCCGGGCGGCAGCGTCTGCGCCGTCAGCTTCGCCGGTGTGGAACGGTTGCGCAGGTTTTTTTAACGGTTTCAGCTCTTTCATAATTATCCCGTAAGTGGTGCCTCGCCTTGTCAGGCCGCTGGGCTCTGCCGCCCCGGGTGCTGCAAAGCAGTCACACGAATAATACCGGCCATGCTTTCACCCTAGCCAGAGGCACGGGCAATGTCGAGACGGCACCTCGTGGGCGGCTGTTACACTGACTTTGCCACAAATATATTCTAACTGCGCTGCTTTGATATTTGACTTGGTCTAGTAGTGAGGATAGGTGAACAATATCGGTTTCATTAAAAAGCGCGTTTATCACGCGGCTATGACGGGTTATGCCGGCAGGAGGGTTGTCATGCCGAAAGAAGCGAAGGCCAGGGAAATTTCAGTTGCCGCAGAGACGGACATGCTGCTGGATACCACCGTCAACGACAAGCGCATTGCCCATCTTTTGGAAAAAGCCGACGGCATGACCCGATCCCTGGCGGGCAACCGGGGGTTCATCTGGACTGCCATAGGCATCGACAGTACCCCTTGTGACATGGGCTGTTCTTTTTGCAGCCATGCCGCCCGCTGGGACGCTTATAAGACTTCCCCTCCCTTGAGCGAAGAGGAGATTGTGGAAAAAGCCGGACAACTGGCGGACGGCGGGGCCGATTTTGTGGTTTTGCGTACGACACAGCATTATCCACTGGAGGTTTTGCAGCGCCTGGGGCGGCTCACGCGTGACCGCATCGGCAGCGACATGCATCTTGTTATCAATACGGGCGAAATGAGTCTGGATACCGTCAGGGCGCTCAAGGACTCCGGTTATTCCATGTCCTATCATGTGGTGCGGTTGCGCGAAGGGCAGGATACGGGGCACAGTGTGGATATGCGCATGCGCACCATTGAGAATGTGCTCAGGGGCGGCCTTGAACTGCAGTATCTTATTGAGCCGCTTGGGCCGGAGCACAGCGCCCAGGAAATACTTGCCGAAGCGCGCCGGGCCCGGGCCGTGGGCGCGTCGGGCACGGGGGTAATGGCGCGGGTGCCCATTATGGGCACGCCGCTGGCACAGTATGGGCAGGTGTCGGATACCTACCTCAAACGTGTGACCGCCGCTGCCCGGCTTGAATACCCCGACGGCGGCCAGCACCTTTGCGTGCACCCGCCAACACCGCAAACCCTGCACTGTGGGGCCAACACTATGATTGTAGAAGAGGCCGCCAATCCTCGTGACACGTCATCAAGCTCCGGCCCCTGGCGGGCGTTCGACCTGCCCCGTGCCCGTGCGGTGATGCGCGAAGCTGGCCTTGCTGTGCGCCCGGCCAAGGCTGAAGGATGAACGCAACAAAGGCATGGCTCGGCAGGCTGTGGCGCATAATCGCGCCCTGGCTGTTCGGGCTTGGCCTGTGGCAGATAATAGCCCTCATAGTTTCGGCCATCCGGGGCATCATTTTTCCTAGCCCCTGGCAGGTGGCTGAAGTGCTTTGGGATATGGCCCTGGGCATGGTCTTTCTTGAGCATTCGCTCTACCACCATCTCGGCATGAGCCTGCAGCGCTGGGCCGAAGGCTTTGGGCTGGGGCTTGCCTCTGGCCTTGCCTATGCCCTTGCGGCGGGCTGGAGCGAAAACGTGCGGCGTATCACCATGCCCACGGTGGAGGTTATACAGGTCATTCCCGGTCTTGCCTGGATACCCGTGGCCATACTGCTTTTTGGCCTCAATCACACGGCCACGGTGGCCATTATTGTGCTCACCACCTTTCCGGCAATAGCCATAGCGGGCGTGATGGGCGTGCGTAGCGTGGACCAACGCTACATGCGGGCCGGGCGCATGTGCGGGGCCGGGCCTTTGACCCTGTTCGCCACCGTGTCGCTCCCCTGTGCGTTGCCGCATCTGCTGAGCGGGCTGCGCATCGGCATGGGGGCGGCCTGGCGCGTGCTGGTGGCGGCGGAAATGGTGGTGGGGTCTGGCGATGGCCTGGGCTATGCCATTATCCAGTCGCGCTGGACTATGGACTATGTTTCTGCCTTCGCCTGTATTGCTGTTATTGCCATACTGGGCCTCGGTATGGAGCGCCTGATACTCATGCCGCTTGAGAAGCGCAGTCTCGCGCGCTGGGGCATGGTGTCCGCCTCGGTGGGTGCTTCAGGGGCGGAGGCCGCATGAACAGTATTTTGCCACCCCACATTGCTGCTCACGAACCGGCGCGGCCCGACCCTGCGCATGCTGAATCAGCACAGGCCCAACCGCTGCTTGAGCTGCGGCAGGTGAGCAAGGTTTTTGACGGGCAGGACGCAAGCGCCCATGTGACGGCTTTGAGCGGCTTTGACCTTACCCTGCATGCCGGAGAATTTCTGGCTGTGGTCGGGGCCAGCGGCAGCGGCAAATCCACGCTCATTGATCTTGTGGCGGGGTTTACCCGGCCCAGCGCGGGCGAAGTGCTTTTTCAGGGGCGTAACGTGACAGGCCCTGGGCCGGACCGGGTGGTTGTTTTTCAGGACCATGCGGTCTTTCCCTGGTACACGGCCGAGGGCAATGTGGCCTATGGCCTGCGCCGTCAGGGCGTCCGCCGCAAGGAGGCCCGCGCCCAGGCTCGTGAAGCGCTGGCGCAGGTGGGCCTGAAAGATTTTGTCAAATCCTGGCCCGTTGCGCTTTCGGGCGGCATGCGGCAGCGGGTGGCTCTGGCCAGAGCCCTGGTGTTGCACCCGTCAATTTTGCTGCTGGACGAACCCTTCGCTTCGCTGGATGTCATGACGCGACACATGCTGCAGGACCAGCTTATCGCCCTGTGGCGTGAATCTGGCTGGGGCGTCATCTTTGTCACCCACATGCTGGATGAGGCGGCCTATCTGGCCGACAGAATTGTGGTGCTGAACCCTCCGCCCCGCGGGCTGCGCGGCCAGGAGGTCGTGACAATACCGCGCCCGCGCCATCGTGACGACGTGGCCCTGGCAGACATTGTTGCCACGCTGGAAAACCATATGCGCAGGAGTGATGAAAATATTGATAAAAACGTCGATGCAAATATTTCTGGCGCGCAGTTGTAAGGCCCCTCGCGTCTTTTTGCGCTGGCTGCACAGTTACGTGGCTCGCGCAGTATCTGCCCGCGGGCAGGGGGCTGCCACAGCCCCAGTGTAATTTTGCGGAGATTTCAGCAGGTTTTAAACCTGCAATACGTCAAACCGCCATGCCGGAGAATGTCATGACCAAAAAAGACCCTTTTTCGCATCTGCCCCGTTTTGTTCTGCCGTTTCTCATGCTCTGCTGCTTTTTGTTTCTTTTCACTGCCAGCAACAGCTGGGCAGCGCCAAAAGAACCGGAGGTCTGCCGCCTGGCCTATACGGCCAAGGGCTACTATGCGCCGCAATTTCTGGCCCTGCGTAAAGGCTGGTTTGAGGCTGACGGCGTAAAGATCAAGGACGTGAACCTTGGCATGAGCGCAGGCATTGCCGGGGCCGAGGCTCTGGTCAGTGGCAGCGCCGACGTGGCCGTTATGGGCGATGTGCCAGCGCTTATCGCGCTTGCCAGCAACCGGGATTGCGTGCTCATCGGCGCGTACGGCGGCGGAGAGAAAATGCATTCCATCATGGTGAGTGAAAAATCTGGCGTCACCAAGCCCGC
>JAQVZK010000107.1 GCA_028708195.1 Desulfovibrio sp. | reverse complement strand
ACAAGGAGTTTGTATGAATACAGTTACTTTTAAAGGCAACACTATGCACCTGACCGGCAATCAGCCCACGGTTGGGCAGAAAGCGCCGGACTTCACCCTGGTTGCCAACGACATGACCCCCCGCAGCCTCAAGGACTATGCGGGCAAGGTGTTGGTGCTCGTGAGTGTGCCCTCTCTTGATACTCCTACATGCGATATGGAAGTGCGCCGCTTTAACAAAGAAGCCGCCGCTCTTTCTGGCAAGGTGTGCATCGTGGCTGTAAGCTGCGACCTGCCCTTTGCCCAGGCCCGCTGGTGCGGCGCTGCTGGCGTTCAGTCTGTTGAAACCCTTTCTGACTACAAAGAAAGGAATTTTGGCAAAGACTACGGGCTGCTTATTGACGAACTGCGTCTGTTGACCCGGGCCATCGTAGTTGTGGCTCCTGACGGCACGGTTGCCTACACCCAGTTTGTTCCTGAAGTTTCACATGAGCCTGATTATGACGCCGCCCTGGCGGCTGTTAAAAAGATTGCATAAAGCGCGGGCACACCGCCCTTCCGTGCTCCGCGCGCAATGAAAGCCTCCCTGCCAAAGCAGGGAGGCTTTCTCGTTTCCCAACACAAAAATCTCTCCTCTCACAAAACTCTCTCTCCCCACAAAGCCTTCCCCAATCAAGCCCCGTGTCAGGCGGCCTTACGGCTGCCGCGCATACCAGCCACCAGGGCGCTCAGGGCAAACCAGCAGCAGGAAACAAGAATCACGGTAGCGCCGCTGGCGGTGGACATCCACTCCTGTGCTGAAAGCACAAGGCCAATGAAGGCAGAACTGAGCCCCACCACAAGCGCCCACCAGAACATGCCGCCTGCGGTGGTGGCCAGGTTACGGGCCGTGGCCGCTGGCACTATAAGTAGCGCTGTCACAAGCAGCACGCCCACCGCCCAGACAGAGAACATGACTGCCAAAGCCAGCAGGGCCGCGAAGCTGTACTGCCACAGGGCAACCCGCACCCCGTGCACGCGGGCCATAACCGGGTTTAGGGCGATATACAGCAACCGGTTGTAACCAACCACCTGAAAAAACAGCATGACAATAAAAAGCAGCAGTAGAAAACCGGTTTCGCCTTCGGTGATGGTAAGAATATCACCGTACAAAAAGCGCTGCATGTCGCGTCCCACGCCAGGGGCGCGGCTGACTACAGCCAGACCGAAGGCCACCACGGCGGAGAACACGATGCCAATGACCGTATCGCCAGAAAGGTTGCTGCGCCGCCGCACGGCCATGATACCCAAGCCCACCAGCACGCCAAAAAGAGGCATGGAAAGACGCGGGTTAATGGCAAGAATCAGGCCCAGAGCCACCCCGGCGAAGGCAGAATGGCCGATGGCGTCAGAAAAAAAAGCCATGCGAAAGCTGATGACCTCCACCCCCAGCACAGAGGCCATTGGGGCCAGCAAAAGCAAGCCCAGCAGGGCCTGTTGCATGAAGCGCATTTGCAGGCAATCCAGCGGCAAGCGCCCCAAAATATCATAGAGCAGAGTAAGATCAGGCATGACCGCTCCCCCCGGCAGAAGGGCGCGCCGCCCCATCCGCACGGCCTTTTGGGCCAGGCCCTTCCGGCAGAATATCCTTGGGAGCCACCGCCCCGCCACGACGCTGCACACTTGAATACTCAGGCAAAAGTTTATCTTGCGCGCACACAGCACCACACTGCGGGCAGGCCGGGTCAGCGGGGGCGCACTGGTCGGGATAAAGATGGATGGGCACGCCAAAGAGCTGCATCAGGGTTGAAGCGCCAAGGGCTTCGTGGGGCGCGCCTTGGGCGCAGACTTTTTTATTGAGGCAAATGACGTGGGTTGCGTAGTGCGCGGCCAATGAGAGGTTGTGGCTGACTATTATCTGGGTGAAGCCCTGCTGCAGGCGCACCTTGTTGAGCACCTCCCAAAACAGCCGCTCGCCCTGAACGTCAACCCCGGCGGCGGGCTCGTCGAGCACGAGCAGGCGGGGTTCGCGGGCAAAGGCCGCCGCCAGCAGCACCCGGCGCATTTCGCCCCCAGAAAGATCGCTCAGGCGGCGGTTTTCAAGCTTTTCTGCCTGCACCAAGGCCAGCAGTTCTCGCGCCTGCTTGCGGATGGAGGGTTTAAGCCCAAGCCACAGGGGGCGGCGTTGCCGGTTAAGGGCCAAAAATTCGCTAACCCGCAAGGGCAGGCTTGCATCCATATGCAGATGCTGCGGCACATAGGCCGTGCGCGGCAGGCCTGTTTGACCCGCCGCCTCAATACGGCCAGTGTAGTTCATTTCGCCGATAAGACAGAGCAGCAACGTGGTTTTTCCCGCCCCGTTGGGGCCAATCAGCACGGTGCTGCTGCCAGCGGGCACAGTGGCGCACACGTCTTCAAGTATGAGCCTGCCGCCACGGCAGACGCATACATGATCAAAAACAAGGGCAGGAGCGGAAGTGTCAGCGCTGCTCAAAATACTTCTCAAGGGTGTTGATATTGTTGTTCATAGTTCTTTCGTAGTGGTCCAGCGGGGGATTTGCCGGGCCGGAGGCCAGGGAATCCAGTTGCGCCGCAGGAATGCCCACCTCGCGGGCGAGGGTTTGCACGGCCTTGTCGGAATACTGCGGCTCACTTGCTATGAGGGCTGGCTTATGCTCACGCAGTATCTCGGCCACCTTGAGAAGGCGCGCGGCCGAAGGCTGTGCTTCTTCATTTTTTTGGATAACAGCCACAACTTCAAGGCCACCATCACGCGTCATGTAAACCAGGGCGTCGTGCATGAGGGCAATCCCCTTGTTGGGGGACTTGCTGCCGAGCGAAACAAGCCGTTCACCAAGACCGGCCAGAACCTTTCCGTAGGCCGTGGCGTTGGCCTCATAAATGGCCGCATGCTGGGGATCGGCCTTGGCAAGACCTGCAGCCATGTTCTTGATCATGATGCCCGCCTGGATGGGGCTTGCAAAAGCATGAGGATTGACGGCCCCGTGGCTGTGGTTATGGCCGTGGCCGTGGCCGTCACCGTGGTCGTGGTTATGGCCGTGGCCGTGGTCGTCACCGTGGCCGTGGTCGTGGTTATGGCCGTGGGCGCTTTCCCGGTGTGCGTCGCTTTTGGCGGCATGCGTGGGACTGGCGGCGGCGTGTTCCTGCCCACCGTGCCCGGCCTGCGCGCCATGCTCGTCTTGTCCTTCATGGGCCTCATGATCGTCTTTATGCCCGTCTTCTTCACCGTCCACGTCCATCACAGGGGTAACGCCCGCGCTGCTGTCCACCACAACCAGGCCCGGCCTGGCATTGGGCAGGGCCTTCTGCGTGAAGTCATCCAGGCCAAGCCCATTGAGCAGCAGCACATCGGCCTGAGCCAGTTTTTGCATGTCCCTGGGGGTCAGGGCATAGTCGTGAGGGCAGCCGGTCTGGGCGGGAATAAGCAGGTCAACCTGCACGCCAGGCCGGTTTTGCACCACGTTGCGCGCAAGAAGATACACAGGATAGGTTGTGGCAAGGACACGCAACGTACCCCCACCAGAAGCCGCCAAAGCGCCCTGCGGCGCAAGCAGGCCCACACTTGCCAGGCAGGCAGCAATCAGGGCGACGGCAGTGCTGTGACGAAAAACCGCAAACATGTTTTTTTTCATAGTATTACTCCATTCCATCAGATCACTGCTCTTGGTTAAGCCTCCACTATGGGCCTGTCAAGACAGCTTGGGGAAATGGTATGGGCACTACAGAAAGCCACCCAGAGCATTTTACCTTTGAAACGCTTTGCGGGGGAGAAACCCTTTTGCAAAAGGGTTTCTCCCCCACGCTCCCCCCTAAAACCTTTATTATACTTCAATCTGGTACAGGCAGTAGCCTGCACAAAAAGGTTTCAGGGTGCATGCTGGTCAAAACGGCATTCACGGGGCTGAGTCTTTAAGGTTTATCACTGGCGTAAAGACAGTCTGCCCTGGTGTCAGGCCAGAATCCGGCCAGCGTCGGGCGTTTAGCCCGCCTTCCCCTTGGGGACATGCCGAATAAAAGTGCCGTCCTCCAGCTCAAAAAAAGCCTGCTTCAGTTCTTCATCCGTATTCATGACAATGGGGCCGCCCCAGGCCACCGGCTCACGCAGGGGCGCGCCAGTAACCAGCACAAAATGCGCGCCCTCCGGGCCGCCCACAAGACTCACGCCGTCACCGGGGGTGAACAGGCAGGCGTTTCTGTGCGGAATCTCGCCCCCGCCGCCAGCCAGCTCACAACTGCCTTCAACCATATAGGCAAAAACCGTGTCCTGCGGCTTGGTAGCCACAGACCAGAGCGCGCCGGGCTTGAGCGTCACATCCAAAAACGTCACGTCCACGTAATCGCCCTTGGTGGCCCCGGTAACACCTGCGTATTCACCTGCCACCACGGCTACGAGGGCACCGCCCTCCTCCATTTTGGGCACCATTTCGGCCCTGATGTCCCTGTACTCGGGGTCAACCATTTTGCTGGCGCGCGGCAGGTTGATCCATAACTGCATGCCCAGCATGCGCCGGGCTGCCTGGGGCATCTCCTGATGCAGCATGCCGCTGCCTGCCGTCATCCACTGGCAGCCGCCGTCAATGATGCTTCCTGCATTGCCCAGACTGTCCTCATGATCAATGCGCCCGCGCATAAGATAGGTAAAGGTTTCTATGCCCCGATGCGGATGCGTGGGGAAACCCTTGATGTAATCCTGGGGATTTTCAGAATCAAATGCGTCCAGCATAAGAAATGGATCAAAACTTTTAACCGTAGGTGAACCAAGCACACGCACAAGATGTACACCCGCCCCATCAATGGCCTTTCGGCCTGTGACCAGTTCAGCAATAGTGCGTTTTTTCATAGCTACTCCTTTAAGCGGGCCGCGCAGGCGTGTAAAACTTGCCGACAATGGTGGAATACTGTACCTAAAAAAATCTGCTTCTACCATTTCGGCCTGCAAACCCTGTTGCCCTGCTTTAGGTAAACAGAAAACAGCGCCGGGGGCAACAGCCCGCACGACAGTTACGACACATAACCGCGCCAACAGACACCTGACCCCCAATATATACCCGGCGAAACCGCCAATCGACCCAAACCATGCGTAGTAACCTTTTTTTCCCAGCTTTGCTGGTCGCGCTCGCCTTCTTGTGCCCTGTGGCGGAATCGATTGCTCAAGATGCCCGCAGTGGCTCCATACAAAAAAACGGAAAAGCAGCCGTATCCGCCGCAACGCCTGAAACAACGCCCGCGACAGCGACCACAGGCAGGCCGGAACCCGCATCTGCATCGGAAACTGTGCCTGCAACTGCACCGGGCCTTGATTCCAAGCTTGAAGAAAGCCAGCCCGAGGGCACGCCGCAACAGCAGGATGAAGAAAACAAAAACCTCACTAAAACTGACAGCGAAAAGTCAGAAGCACCAGACGCAGCACTGCCGCCCGCCCTGGCTCAGCGGCAGCTTCCGCCGCTCAATGAGTTGCTTACCTCACCCTTCGGCCCGCGCCGCATGCCCACATGGCTGAGCCGCCGGGGGATGGTGGTGCGCGAGCACAGCGGCATTGACCTGCGCGCCCGGCTGAACTGGCCGGTCGTGGCCTTTCGGGGCGGCAAGGTCATTCACGCTGGCAAGGGGGGATTATACGGCATTGTGGTGGATGTTCTTCAAGATGACGGCATGACCGCCCGCTATGCCCATTTGGGAAAGACGCTGGTAAAAAACGGGCAGGCAGTGGAAAAGGGAACCCCCGTGGGACTTGTGGGCTGCACGGGCCGCACAACCGGGGCGCATTTGCACTTTGGCCTGCGTGATACATCGGGCAAGCTTGTTGACCCGCTGCCCTTTCTGACCAGAGGTGAAGATGTTTTGCGCCCGGCACCAGAGGATATACCAGAAGAGATGACCCCGCAGACCTGTGGCCCTATGGTGCGGGGGCGCGACGGCCGCCCGACACGGGCAGGGCGCAGCCTCAAGGAACTTGAAGACTTTACGCCGCCGCCTATTCCCCTCTGGGAGGACAGGACCCGCCCCTGACGCTGCACAAGAGTGCAGCGCGCCGTAACGCGGCGTGGATTCGACCCCCAATTGCATCTTCTGCAGAATGACACCTATGAAATGCTTCACATTTCATAGGTAATCTGCTTTAGGGGCAGCGCCTGCACGCTGTTTTTTTGCCCTGCTGGCATAGGCGATGGCCACACCGGCTATCAGCAATACCTGCCCGACAAAAAGGGTGGGGTCTTTGTCCATAACGGCGGCTCCGCACACAAGAGCCGCCCCCACTGCCACGGGGACTTTTTTACGAAAAAACAGACCCAAAGCCTGAATGCCAAATCCGAAAACCAGCATCAGACCCCAGGCCCATAGAAAAGCAGTGTCAGAAGGCAGCCAGTAAACCTGAGGCTGATCCATCAGAATTTTATCTGCCAGAATCTTGTCCGCCAGAATCTTGTCCGCCAGAACCTGCCCCGCCGCAGCAAGGCCCTGTCCGCCACTCTGGAGCAGCCCCTCGGCAGCAGCCATCATAATCGGACAGCCCGGCACAATTTATTCCCACACCAGGGCGCACCATTCCCCGTCCAGCACCCGGCGGGGCTTGGGCAGGCATTGGGCCGTGTAGGCTTCTTCCACACTGTCGGCCTGAATTTCCAACAGCCCCGAAAGCACAAGGCACGCACCGGGCTTGCAGGCACGCACAATAAGCGGCGCAAGCTCGATGAGTGGGCGGGCAAGAATATTTGCCAACACCACATCATAGGTTTTGCCCGGCACGGCGTCTATGCTGCCCTGCGCCACCGTAAAATCTTCCACATGGTTGAGCACGCGATTTTCCAAGGCGTTTTCAACGGCAAGCACGTCGATATCAAGCCCTTCGCCCTTGAGGCCACTTTTGCAGCAGGCAATGCCAAGCACGCCCGACCCGGTGCCAAGGTCCAAAAAAGTATCGCCGGGGGATACGCGCCCAGCGTCAATCAAATCACTCAGCACCATGAGGCACAAGGCCGTTGTGGCATGATGCCCGGTGCCAAAAGCACTTTTTGGCTCAATAAGCACCTTGATGCGGTCGGGAAAATCCTGCGTGTCCGCAAGCCAGGGCGGCAAAACCACAAAGCGCTTGCCACAGGGCACAGGCGTAAAAAATTCCCGCCAGGCGGCAAGCCAGTCCTGCGCTTCAAGCGTATGCACTGTGCATTTGGCCGCAGGCACACGCGCCGTAAAGGTATTGCGCAGATTTTCAATGAAGTCGGCGTTTTCACAGTGTATACGAAAACGGCTGGCACCTGTGGGCAGGCTTTCTTCCTCCCAGCCAAAAGAAACCTCCAGGGTCAAAACACCCACGGCAAGGTCATAGGAATACTCATCCACAATGATTTCAAGCTGAAAAATATTGTTCATTATCCATCTCTATTTTGCTGTGACAGGCTGAAAAGTCAAGCCAGCATGACAGATTTTGCCTCTGTGGTCGAGAACCTCATTTTTGTCCCCCCGCCATTGGTGCAAGAGCTGGCGGCTTGCCTCTGCGTCTCTGCGCACCTGCACTGCGCCCTGCGGAAAATCCCTAAAATCCGTAGCATATTGCCATGTGGGAGGATTGCTAGTAAAAAAATAGTTTGTCCCACTTTCTAAAATTCGCTTTTTTCAAGGAAAGCACATGCCTACAAGCACGGAAGAACTGGATAACCTCCTCGCCGTGATCCGCGCCGATTTTGATGTGGATTTCGAGCCCATGCAGATTGATGAA
>JAQVZK010000106.1 GCA_028708195.1 Desulfovibrio sp. | reverse complement strand
GGCGGGCCGGACGCTGCGCAAATCTATACGCGAAAAGCTTTCCCCGAGGAGGATCACCATATGTCCAAGATTATCGGCATTGACCTGGGTACCACCAACTCCTGCGTTTACGTGATGGAGGGCAAGGACCCCAAATGCATCACCAACCCCGAAGGTGGCCGCACCACCCCTTCTGTGGTGGCCTTTACAGACAAGGAACGCCTGGTGGGTGACATTGCCAAGCGTCAGGCCGTTACCAACCCCACGCGTACCGTCTTCGCCATCAAGCGACTGATGGGCCGCAAATTTGACACCCCCGAGGTGGACCGCTGGAAGGAACACAGCCCCTACGCCATCGTCAAAGCCCCCAACGGCGATGCCGGTGTTGAAGTGGACGGCCGTACCTACAGCTCCCCTGAAATATCGGCCATGATTTTGGCCAAGCTGAAGGCCGACGCTGAAGCGTACCTTGGCGAAACAGTGACTGAAGCCGTCATCACGGTTCCGGCCTACTTTAATGATGCCCAGCGTCAGGCCACCAAGGACGCGGGCCGCATTGCCGGCCTTGAAGTCAAGCGCATCATCAACGAGCCCACGGCCGCTTCGCTGGCCTATGGCGCCGACAAGAAGGCCAACGAAAAAATCGCGGTCTTCGACCTTGGCGGCGGCACATTTGACATCTCCATTCTGGAAGTGGGCGACAACGTCGTCGAAGTGCGCGCCACCAATGGCGACACCTTCCTGGGTGGCGAAGACTTTGACCAGCGCGTCATCAACTTTTTGGTTGAAGAGTTCAAGAAAGAAAACGGCATTGACCTGTCCAAGGACAGCATGGCCCTGCAACGCCTGAAGGAAGCCGCAGAAAAAGCCAAGAAAGACCTTTCCACATCTATGGAATCCGAGGTCAATCTGCCCTTTATCACGGCTGACCAAAACGGCCCCAAGCACATGCTCGTGAAGATCAGCCGCGCCAAGCTGGAATCCCTTGTGGCTGACCTTGTGGAAAGCACCACCGAACCTTGCAAGAAAGCCCTGGCCGACGCCGGCATGTCTGCCGACCAGATCGACGAAGTGATTCTTGTGGGCGGCATGACCCGTATGCCCCTTGTGCAGCAGGTTGTGGGCAATTTTTTTGGCAAGGAACCCAACCGCTCCGTCAACCCTGACGAAGTGGTGGCTATGGGCGCTGCCATTCAGGGCGGCATCCTCAGCGGCGACGTGAAGGACGTGCTGCTGCTCGACGTGACCCCGCTTTCCCTCGGCATTGAAACTATGGGCAGCGTGTTCACCAAGCTTATCGAGCGCAACACCACCATCCCCACGCGCAAAAGCCAGGTCTTCACCACGGCTTCGGACAATCAACCCTCGGTGTCCATCCACGTGCTGCAGGGTGAACGGCCAATGGCTGGCGACAACATGACCCTGGCCCGGTTTGACCTCACGGGCATTCCCCCGGCCCCCCGTGGCGTGCCGCAGGTCGAAGTCTCTTTTGACATCGACGCCAACGGCATCGTCAACGTGTCCGCCAAGGATATGGGCACCGGCAAGGAACAGTCCATCAAGATCACCGCGTCTTCCGGCCTGTCTGAAGATGACATCCAGAAGCTGGTGCGCGAGGCGGAAACCCATGCCGACGATGACAAAAAGAAGCAGGAGCTTATTGAAGCCCGCAACCACGCCGACAGCCTGATCTACGGAACAGAGAAGTCTCTGGCCGATCTGGGCGACAAGGCCGACGCCGCGCTCAAGAGCGATATCGAAACCAAGATAGTCAGCCTGCGCAAGCTGATGGAAGGCGAAGACGCCGCTGCCATCAAGGCCGCCACGGACGAACTGGCCAAGGCCTCACACAAGCTGGCCGAGCAGCTCTATCAGCAGCAGGCCCAGCAGACCGGCGGCCAGCCCGGCCCTGACGCAGGTGCCGCCGAGGGCCAGCCCCACGGCAACGCCGCAGACGATGTAGTTGACGCCGACTACACTGAAGTGAAGAAATAGGAACGGGCCGAGCGAACGCTTTTGCGGCGGTGTGCCTCAGCCTGAACACAGGCCTGTCCACTGACCGCACTCAAGCGAACTTGCCTCAATCCCTCCACTGTACTAAAAAGGTCTGGCTCCCTGTGAGCCAGACCTTTTGTCGTTTGTAGGCATAAGGCCGTTCGTTCGAATAATAATTATCCTGCCGGAGGATACCGTGCGAATATCCACAACGTATGGCCGCGCCCTTGCGCGCCTGACGCTTGGCCTACTGACTCTTGTTCTGCTTGGCAGCCTCAGCGCCTGCAAAATGCCTTTTGGCAGCCAAAAATCCCCGGTGGCCCCGCCCCCGATGGCCCCCCCGAGCGCCGGAGCCTGCGTGGTTCTGGCCCTGCCAGCCTCGGGGCCTTACGCCCCCATTGGCGGCAAAGTTCGCCAGGGTGCCCAGATGGCCCAAAAAGAAATGGCAGCCAATGGCGTGACCATGCGTATTGAAGTCGTCAATACAGAAGCCGCAGACTGGCTGCAAAAGCTCAAGGCCCTGCCGCCGTCCTGCGCTGTGGTGGGCGGCCCCCTGCAGGCCTCCAACTACGCTCAGGCCCGCAATGCCGGGGGCACCGCCGAGCGCGTCTTTTTTACGTTTTTGCCCTCGCTGGAACAGGGCGATGAAGGCGCGCGCGCCTGGCGCTTTTTCCCAAGCCCGCAAGACCAGATTGACGCCCTCATCAACTTTGCCTCCGACGGCCTGAACATCCGCAGCTATGGGGCCTTTTACCCTGCCGACGCGTACGGTGCGCGCATGACGGACCTGATGGAACAAAGCCTCTTCAAGCGCAATATGGCGCTGCAAAAGGATTCCTACAACCCGGCAGACCCCACTTCGTGGAGCACGGCTGTGGCTCCGCTTATCAATGCCAAAATTCCCGAAGGCAGCAGCACGCCCGTGCCGCAGACGGCCTTTGAAGCGCTTTTCCTGCCCGATTCGTGGAAAAACATGGAAACCCTGACCACAAGCCTGCTCTACAACGGCGAAGACCGTCTTGTTTTGCTTGGCACCACGTTGTGGGAGCAAGGGCTTTCCGGCAAGGTTGTCACAACCCCCGAAAAATACGCCCTGGCGGTCTTTCCCGCCGCCTGGAACCCGACCCGCGCGCCGCGTGCGCTGCAGGCCCCCGGCCTGGATTTCTGGAACGCCCTTGGCTATGACTTTGCCCGCTTTGCGGTCAGCCTTGGTCTCACCGCGCGCCTCAGCTCGCCAGAAGTGACCGCCCGCGCCCAACGTGCCGCGCAGATGGTCTGGAGCATGGCCCCCATTACCTGGGACAATGCCGGGGTGGCCCACCAGAACCTCTTTATCTTCGGGGTGTCGCCAACGGGCATGGTCCCTGTCAATCTGGAAGAATTTGGGCAGACCCACAGCGCCATACTGCAACAGTCGGCGCTGCGCATGCAGGGCCTGCCGCCTGTGGACGCAGCGGGCAATCCGGTTTCGCCGGGTGCAGGGCAGCAGCCAACGCTGCAGCCCATCGGCACGACCCCCAAGCCCTCGTACAGGCTTAGTCTGCCCTCACACATTTAGAATAGATCACGTTAAGAATATACCTCCGCAAAGTTCAAGACATATCCTGTCCGGCAATGCCTCCCTGAAGGCCGCCGGGCAGGGGCAAAGGACCCCATAATGGCAGAAAACAAAGGTATCGGCGCAAAAGAAGTGGCCCACATGGCCCAACTCTCGCGCCTCAGCGTCAGTGAGCAGGAACAGGAGCTTTTTGCCCGGCAGTTGGGCGACATCCTCGGCTATATGGACGTGCTCGCCAGGGTAGACACTAGCGCCGTTGAGCCGCTGTACAGCCCGGTAGGGCACGAATCCACGGCGCGGCAGGACGTGGCCGCCCACGTCTGCACCCGTCAGGAAGTGCTGGCCAACGCCCCCGAGGCCGACGGCGAGTATTTCATGGTGCCGCGCATCGTCTAGGGGCAGTGCAATTTTTGCATTGCCCAAGAGCTTTGCCCCCGGATTTGTTTTTTATTCACGCCCATACTACAAGCAGAACCTTTGAGAAGACCCATGACCGACATATGTTCCCTCTCCCTCACGGCTGTGGCCCAGGCACTGCAAAAAAAAGAACTGAGTGCCGTTGAAGTGGCCACCGCCTGCCTTGACAGGGTAGCCGCCACTGAACCCACCCTGGCCGCCCTGCTGCACGTTGACGCGCAGAATGCCCTGGCCTCGGCAGCCGCGCTGGACAAGGCAGGCCCAGACGCCGCCCGCCCCCTGTGGGGCGTGCCCGTCACCGTCAAGGACGCCCTTTCCACCAAGGGCATGCCCACCACCGCCGGGTCGCGCATGCTTGAAGGCTACACCCCCTTTTATGACGCCTTTGCCGTGCAAAAACTGCGCGAAGCCGGGGCCGTCATTCTTGGCAAGGCCAATCTGGACGAGTTTGCTATGGGCTCCAGCACAGAGAATTCCGCCTTTCAGATCACCCGCAACCCCCGCAACACCAGCAAGGTGCCGGGCGGTTCCAGCGGCGGTTCCGCAGCTTCGGTGACGGCAGGCCAGTGCTTTGCCTCCCTGGGAACAGATACGGGCGGCTCCATTCGTCAACCCGCCGCCTTTTGCGGTTGTGTGGGCCTCAAGCCCACCTATGGGCGCGTTTCACGCTACGGCGTCATAGCCTACGGTTCGTCCCTGGATCAGGTGGGCCCGCTGACCCGCAGCGTGGAAGACTGCGCCCATATGCTCTCCGCCATTGCCGGGCCGGACGCCAGAGACAATACCTGCGACCCGCGCCCTGCCGAAGACTACGCAGCCACGCTGAACAGCCGCCCCCTCAAGGGAGCCCGCCTGGGTATCCCCCGCGAATTTTATGGTGAGGGTCTGGCCCCTGAAGTTCGGGCGGCCTGCGAGGCGGCCATGCAGGCCGTCAAGGCCCAGGGCGCTGAACTGGTGGAAGTGGGCCTGCCCCATACGGATGCGGCCATTGCCACCTATTATATCATCGCCATGGCCGAGGCCAGCTCCAACCTTGCCCGCTTTGACGGTGTGCGCTTCGGCCACCGCGCAGGCGACATCAAGAACCTTGATGAACTGTATGTGCGCAGCCGCACCGAAGGCTTCGGGCAGGAAGTAAAACGCCGCATCATGCTGGGAGCCTACGTGCTCTCCTCTGGCTACTACGACGCGTACTACCGCAAGGCCGCTCAGGTGCGCCGCCTTATCCGCGACGAACTTATGGCCGCCCTTGACCAGTGCGACGCGCTGCTGGCCCCCGTATCCCCCATCACGGCGGCCGATATGGGCAGCAATACCGCTGATCCGCTGCAGATATACCTTATGGACGCCTATACGCTTTCGCTGAATCTGGCGGGCCTGCCCGGTCTTTCGCTTCCTGTGGGCCTTGGTGCAGAAAGCCAGATGCCCGTGGGCATGCAGCTCATTGGCAAACCCTTTGGCGAAGCGCCGCTGCTGGCCCTTGGCCACAGTATGGAGCAGGGCCTGCCCGGCATCGGCAGCCCCAAGCTGTAGCAGACGCCACAAGGCAGAAGCGCCTGGAGCAGATTAAGTTTGAACGCTTCACATTTCAAAGTTGTCGTTCTGCCGAAAATGCAATTTCTGGCAGAATCCACACCGTACGTATATGCAGTAAAAATGCTGCCCCATGCGAAAAAGCCGCTTCAAGAAGCGGCTTTTTTCGGTTAATGGGATGTTACGAGTGGAAATATGATGGTCACGAAGAAAACTTCATCAGTACAAGCCCGGCCACGATGAGAACAGCGGCAGCCACGCGCATGGCATTGACGGGTTCGCCCAGCACAAGAATACCCAGCAAAAATGCGCCCACAGCGCCTATGCCCGTCCAGATGGTGTAGGCCGTTCCCAAAGGCAGGCTCTTCATGGCGGCAGACAGAAGCGCAAAGCTGGCTATCATGGCTGCAAAGGTAAGAACAGTCGGCACGGGCCTTGTGAAGCCAAGCGAAAGTTTCATGGTGTACGCCCAAACCACTTCAAGCAGACCAGCGAAAAAAAGAAAAATCCAGGCCATCCCGGCTCTCCTTGTTCAGAGCCGGGTCGTCCCGGAGTACATTCCCTTGATGGGCGAGGTCGTCCTCTCGTTGTATAAATAAGGCTTCAGGCCCACGTGTCCAGATGCAGGCATGTGCCCCGCAGAACACGGGCTGGCACATTGCTATTGCTGGCTGGCGTACACGCGTCAACGCCCGGCATGGCAGGCTGCAGGCCCGCGCCCTGCAAAAAAACAGGCCCTAATCAAGAATATAGCGCATGGGGTTCACCGGCACACCGTTGAGGCGCACTTCATAGTGCAGATGCGGGCCGGTGGTTCTTCCGCTCATACCCACACTGCCGATGACCTGCCCGCGCTTGACCCATACCCCAACGGGTACAAGGCTGCGCTGCAAATGCCCATACTTGGTGATGATGCCGCCGCCGTGATTGATCTCTATGCTCTGGCCGTAGGCTCCGTCAGGGCCGGACTGGGTAACCAGCCCCTGTGCCGGGGCCACGATGGGCGTGCCTATGCGGTTGGTTATGTCGAGCCCCTTATGGAACTGCCCCCGCCCGCCAAAGGGCGAAGAACGCCAGCCAAAGCTGGAGGAGACAAAGCCGACCACAGGCCAGATTGTGGGCATGGAGGAAAGCGCATCGCGGTTTTCACGCAGGGCTAGCAAAAGGTCCTGCTGGCGCACTTCTTCAAGCCGGGCAGACTCTGAAAGCCGCTCAAGAAAATCCTGCATCTTGCGGGCGGCCAGTTCTTGCCGGTGCAAGGGCAGATAGGTACGCGAAAAATCGCCCACAATATCAAGACCGCCGCCAGCGTCCGCAGGGTCTTTTTCCATATTCATCATGATGCGCAGCTTTGAATCGAAACTCTGAACCCGCTGCAAATTACGGCTCACTTCAGAGATACGCTCGGCCAGGCTCACAAGTTGCCGCCGCTGCTCACTGATGACGCGCTGGGCGCTGTCAAGCTCGTCGCCAAGATGCCGCGATTCGAGCCAGGCACGTAGCAGCCAGACATTGCAGGCAGCCAGAGCAAGTACAAGAACACAGGCAAAAAAACCGAGCCAGCCGCGCATTCGAAGATTGCGGCTACCGCTACGGCCTTCTTTGAATATGACGATATGATATTTGCCGAAAAGCATGTGTGGCACACTTTAGGGGGCCAGGGCCACCCTGTCAATGCAAGAAAGTTGGCCGCCACGGTCTGGGCCGCGTCGCCCTGCGTTATCCAGCTTGAGTTTTTCATCTTGTGGCATTGCCATGCCTTATTGGCTGGCCTTGTTGGCTGCCTTACTCGTCTTCTGCCACATCCCGTCGGGCCGCGTCGCTGCTCTTTTCAAGCTGCCAGCGGGTCAGACCGTTGAGAACGCAGCGGCGGCCATCCTTGGTCACGCCGTACAGATGCTCCAGGGTCTGCGCCATGTCGCTTCTGGCCGTTCTGCCAGCCGAAGGGCAGTCGTTGGCCCACACGGGCAGCCCCCACTGGCGTGCCGCCTGCCGGATATATTTTTTTTCCACAAGCATGAGCGGGCGGATAAGCTGCAACTGGCCGTTGAAAAAGGGCTCGTTCATGCTCATGCCGTCCACGCGTCCATTGCGGCAAAGATTCATAAAAAACGTTTCCACCAGGTCTTCGGCGTTGTGCCCCAAGGCCAGATGGGTAAGCTTGTACTGGCCGCAAAGCTCAAAAAGCCTTTTGCGGCGCAGCCACGCACAGCGAAAACAGGCCGAACGGCGCAGGTTTTTCTCTGAATGGGCGTCGGGGCCGTGCGTTGTGACCTCCAGATGGGCCGGAAT
>JAQVZK010000105.1 GCA_028708195.1 Desulfovibrio sp. | reverse complement strand
CACACAAGAGTGTCGCGCCGGAGGAAATCATCAGTGCGTAAACCGGCACGCCACGGGCGCTCACAGTGGCCAGAGCCTTGGGGGCGTTGCCCTGAAGCGCCAGACCATAGAGCATGCGGCTGTTGCAGTACACACAGCTGTTATACACTGAAAGCGCTGCGGTCAGCACTACAAAGTTGAGCACATGCGCCGCTGAAGGAATGCCGATAAGATCAAAAATCTGCACAAAGGGGCTGGCCACCATAGCTTCTGCCCAATGGCCCTTGTCTACAGAGCCGCCAAGCTTGTTCCAGGGGTACAGGGTCAGCAGCACCGTGAGCGCGCCAATATAAAAAATAAGAATACGGTAGATAAGCTGGTTAACAGCCTTGGGAATGGTTTCCCGTGGGTTGGACGTTTCTGCCGCCGCAATGCCCACACGCTCAAGCCCGCCAAAAGAAAAGCTCACGACAGCCAGTGACAGAAAAACACCGCCCCAGCCCTTGGCAAAAAAGCCCCCGTATTCCCACAAATTGCTGACTTTCGCTTCAGGCCCGGCACCGCCCGACACCAGCAGAAAGGTGCCAAGGGCAATCATGGCAACAATGGCCGCCACCTTGATGGAGGCGAACCAGAACTCCATTTCGCCAAAAACGCCCACATGAGCCAGGTTTATGCCGTTGATAAGAAGAAAGAAAAAGGCTGTGGTCTGCCACGGTTCAATGCCGGGAAACCAATACTGCACATACACGGCAACCGCTGTGAGCTCTGACATGCCCACCAGCACATACAGTACCCAATAATTCCAGCCAGAAAGCAGCCCGGGGAATTCCCCCCAGTATTTGTAGGCAAGGTTGCTGAAAGACCCGGCCACAGGTTCCTGCGCCATCATTTCACCGAGCTGACGCATAATCAAAAAAGCAATAAACCCACCGATGGCATAACTCAGAATGACGGCGGGGCCAGCCATCTGAATTGTGCCCGCTGACCCAAGAAAGAGGCCCGTGCCGATGGCCCCGCCAAGGGCAATCAGTTGGATATGCCTGTTTTTCAAGGCGCGATGCAGCTCTTGTTTGTCTTTTTTCATACCTGGCCCTTAAGATTTAAATGATTCGGGAAGCCATAGCAGCATTCCGAATTTTTGAAAAGGTGGTTTGGGCCAAGAGTGCCCCCTCCCAATACCGCCAAAACGTCAATTGCCTAAATGAATTTTTTTTTGACAGCGTAACAAATGTCTCTCATCTCACTAGACAGATGTGCGCCAGTATCGTAAAAATTATTTGAAAAATAAAAATTTTAAGCCACATAGAGACACTGCGGCCGCTCTGCAGCGAGCGGTCGTGCAACCCGGTCTAAACGAATATCTGTCGTCAACCACAGGAGATCGCCATGAGTACTGTCTTAGGAACACTTGACCATGTCCTGCTGATGGCCCCCGGCCCCAGCCCTGTCGCCTCCAATGTCCTTAACGCCATGAGTCTGCCGACACTTGGGCATCTTGACCCCGACTGCATCAAAGTTATGGACGCCATTCAGGATCAGCTACGGGCCGTGTGCAAGACCGCCAACACCGTGACCTTTCCCATCTCGGGCACTGGTTCATCCGGCATGGAAACATGCTTTGTCAACCTGATAGAGCCGGGCGACGCCGTGCTTGTGGTTAACAACGGCGTATTCAGTTCCCGCATGGTGGAAGTGGCCTCACGCCTTGGCGCTCAGGTGGATATGGTGGAAAGCCCGTGGGGCACACCTGTAAAGGTGGAGGACGTCAAGGCGCAACTGGCCAAAAAGCATTACAAGATTCTGGCCGTGGTGCATGCAGAAACATCCACTGGCGTGAACAACCCGGTGGCTGAAATTGGCGAACTGATCAAGGGCAGCGACACCCTGTATCTGGTTGACAGCGTTGCCGGTTTGGGTGGTGTGGACGTACAGGTGGACAACTGGGGCGTTGATGCCTTTTACAGCGGTTCGCAAAAATGCCTTTCCGTCCCCCCCGGCCTTGCGCCAGCCTCATTTTCCGAGGCAGCTATGGACACCATGAGCAAACGCAAGACCAAGGTGCCCAACTGGTATCTGGACGTATCGCTTATCCGCAAGTATTGGGAAGGTTCGCCGCGTGTCTATCACCACACCGCCCCCATCAACATGTACTACGCCTTGCATCAGGCTTTGGACAATTTGCTGACCGAAGGGCTGGACGCGGCTTTTGCGCGGCACAAGGCCATGCATCAGCGTCTGGTGGACGGGTTGGCGGCTATGGGCTTCACTATGTATGTCACAGAGGGCGCAGCCCCGCAGGTAAATCTTTTTGTGCCCCCGGCTGGCGTGGACGCCAATGCTCTCAGGATCTGCCTGCGCGAAAAGCACAAGATCGAAGTTGCTGGCGGCTTGGGCGCTCTTGCGGGCAAGGTACTGCGTGTGGGCGTTATGGGCGAAGGGGCGCGGCCTGAAGCTATGGACAGGTTGCTCAAGGCCATTGGTGCCTGCATGAGCAAATAAAACAGAATACATCATGTTTGCGGGCGGCGGTCATTGACTGCCGCTCTTTTTTGCGGTTCAAACCTTTTTTCAAATTCAAACCGCTGCTTCAAATTCAAACCGCTGCTTTGGATCAAGCCTTTTACTCAGGTTCAACCCGCCGCTCGGGTTCAAACCTTTTCTTCATCGCTCTGAGCCGTGCACGATATATCCTTGTTAATGGAGACAACGCGCTGCTCACTGTTTTTCCTATTTTCTATTTCTTCAGAAACCCGCCTGAAAAAGTCCTCTGGCTGAACCCGCAAGGCTTCGCAAATGGAATAGATGGCGTTGACAGTAGGCTTTTTCAGTTCCCGCTCAATGTCACGCAAATAGCGCCTCTCAAGACAGGAAAAGTCAGCCAGAGACGACTTGGTCATGCCGCGCTCTGCCCGCAAGGCTTCAATCACAATGGCTATGGCGCTCGAAAGAAATGGATATACTTTCATGACTACTAATTACACCAAATTTTGCCGATGAACATCCGCTATAGTACTCATCAATTGAGCACTATAGTCCCCTTTTAATTTTTCAACCCTATTGTGTGAACGACAATTGCTGCATAATACAATTTTACGCAGATTCATACCCCCCACATCCCAGTAATTTTTCTTTAAGAACCATTTCTTTGCTTCGACAATAATAATTTTATAAACAAACAGATATCATAACTACATACATTATAACACACACGAACATTATACATTATCAACAGAATAGTTCATACAACAATAGAAAAAACAACATACATGAGTAGAATTAGATTATTAAATAATTCGTGGTTGCATTCAAAGAGAGTAAAAGCACAACAAAAATGCATACCCACATCTTTAATGCATTACATATATCAAGAAATGAGTAATTACATATTAACAGATTAGAACATCGGAAACACGCTTAGCCTTTTCCAAGGTCTGCCGACAATCAAAAATGCGAATCGGCATTATTATCACAATACCACCCAACCTTACAGCTTACATTACTTTTTTTATTCAATTTCATGCTATTACCGCAAAAATTATAGCGTCATACCAAGGATTACCCCGCAATCTGTACATAATGACTGTTTCAGACTTGCATCAATAATCCAATAAATGTAAAGTGAACTATCATTAGTTATTAACCGGTAAAGCCTCTTCCCAATACTTCTAGCAAGATGAAAATATCACGTGCAGATGGCTGGGATTGCACTGCTGCTGCCTCCAAGCACTGGCGGCCCGAAAAAAAAATAGTATATACTATATATAGGCGGTAATACTGTCTCTGGCAAGATTTTATTATGCGACGTTGTATGCTTCTGCAGCATCGGACAAACGCTTCCCTATTGACCTGCGAAACCTGAGGAAAGCGCACATGAAGATTTTTCAGCTCAGAGCATTTTTACTGGTTCTCACAACTGTGTTTTGTTTATTTTCCTGCCCGCACGCCCAAGCCAAGGAAGATACTGTCCGCGTTGGTTTTTTTGAATTTGGCGACTACATGTACCGCGCCCGCAGTGGGCAGTATCAGGGGCTTATTTTTGAGTTCCTGCAAGAAATTTCCCGAACAACAGGCATGCGTTACAAGGTTGTTGATTGTGGCAACTGGACCCGCAGCCTGCAAATGCTTGAACGCGATCAGATAGACCTTCTGCCTTGCGTCTTTTACACGCCCGAACGGGCTAAAAAGATGCTCTTTCCCACCCTGCCTCTCGTTGTTTCCTTTGTGACCATCAGCGTTAGAGAAGACGACACGCGCTACAATTTTGGTGACCATGCCGCCCTGGATGGCATGCGCGTGGGCGTTGTGGCCAACTCCAAAAACGTGCCAGCCCTTGAAGCGTTCATTCATGAACACGGTTTGCACATGATACTGACCCCTTACCTTGACATGCGCTCCATGCTGCAGGCCCTGCACAATAAGGAGCTGGACGGCATCGGGGTCAGCAACCTTGGCAAGCACAGCCCCTTCAGGGTAGTGGCCCAGTTTTCGCCAGAACCTTTCTATATTGCCGTAAACCGCCTCAAGCCCCAAATTCTCGCGCGCCTTAATGAAGGCCTCGAGAAAATCATGCTGCGCAATCCTTTTTATGGCGAAGCTCTCTACGGCAAATACCTGTCAGCCAATATAACAAAAGCGCCTGTTTTTACACCTGATGAGCAGTCGTACCTGCGTCAGGCTGGCACCATTACCGTGGCCTATGATCCCACCTGGCCGCCGCTCAGCTACAAGAATCCGGCTACGCAAGAATTTTCAGGTGTAATTGCAGATATTTTTCAAAGAATTCACCAGATGACAGGCCTCAATTTCAATTTCGTTGCCATGCACCAGGACCAAGCCCTGAGTATGGTTACAGGCGGCGAAATTGATGTGCTGTGCGCCCTGCCCGGGAGTTACCTCTGGGATAAAAAACTGCAGGTTCGCACAACCCGACCCTACCTGCGAACGGCCGTTGCCCAGATTCGCCACCGTAACAATCCCGACCAGACACAGCGCATAGCCCTGCAACGCGGCTATCTGCTTTCGGAGTTCGTGGCCGAAAGCAATACCGACAAAACCATAAACTACTATGCCACGCTTGAAGACTGCATGGAGGCCGTCCTCAATAACGAGGTGGATGTTGCCTATTCCAACATCCATACAGCCAACTATATGGTCAAAAATTCGCGTTACGCGGGTTTGGTCATCAGCCCGATGGACAGTTACAGCAGTGACCTCAGGGTGGCCATTTCACGTCAGGCAGACCCCCGAATATTTGCCGTGCTGGATAAAAGCCTGCAGTTTCTGCCCGTTGAACAAATTGACGACTTTGTGCTGAAACACAGCATGCCCAAGCACGAAACCACCCTCAGAGAATTCATCGCCCAGTACCCGCTAGGGACGTTCAGTGCCCTTATGCTGCTTTTTCTGACCATTACCCTGCTTATGGGCATTAGCCTGGCTATCAAATCAAGCAGCAACCGGCGCATACAGATGCTGCTGCACCGTGACACGCTCACGGGGCTTTCCAATCTTTACAAGTTTAGACAGGATTGCGCCTCGCTTCTTGGACGTGCCAACACCAAGGGGCATGTGATGCTCTTCGGGGATATTACCCAGTTCAAGACAATCAACGACCAATTCGGCTTTTCCAATGGTGACGAGCTGTTATGCGCCTATGCTGACATTCTGCGGCGCAATGTGGCCGAAAACGAACTTTGTGCGCGTATTTCCGCTGATATGTATGTGCTGCTTTTGCGTGATGAAGGGTGGGAGAATTTGGCGACCCGCTTACGCATTATGGGTGACGAACTGGATATCTGGCGCAAAAAGCAGGACATGCCTTACAAAATCACCACGGTCTATGGCGCATATACCGTCAGCAGCACCGAGGGCCGTGACGTACAGCTTATGCTGGACCTTGCCAACTACGCCCGCCGTGAAGCCAAGCGTAACGGCGGCAAGCCCTTATTGTTCTATGACGAACACATGCGCCAGGAGGCCTTGCTGCATCAGGAGCTGAACGGCAGGCTTGAAACAGCTCTTAAAGATGGGGAGATTGTGCCCTGGTTCCAGGCCAAGGTTGACATGCGCACCGGTGCCATCATTGGCAGCGAGGCGCTGGCACGCTGGAATCATCCGGTTCATGGCCTGCTCATGCCGGGCAGCTTTATCCCCCTGTTTGAGCGAAACGGCCTTGTGATTGATATTGACCTGCACATTTTTGAAGCAGTCTGCAAGACCATGCAAAGCTGGCGACGGCGTAATTTGCCCCTGCACAAGGTTTCGTGCAATTTCTCCCGCCTGCACTTCGACCGGCCGGAGTTCCCGCTGCAATTGGCCCAAATTGCCGAGCGCTATTCCATCCCCCACGACATGCTTGAAGTGGAAATAACTGAAAGCGCCATTATGAAAAATCCCGAAGCCGCATGGCTACGCCTCATACAGTTGAAGCAGTTTGGCTTTAAAACTGCCATAGACGACTTTGGTTCCGGCTACTCATCGCTGGGGATTGTGCAGATGCTCAATGCCGATGTTATCAAGATCGACCGCAGCTTTGTGCAACGCGATCTTCCCGGTCAAAGAGCGCAAATTGTGCTTGGCAGCATTATCAGGCTTGCCCTCGAACTGGAGATGGCCGTCGTTTGTGAAGGGGTGGAGACTGCGGACCAGGCCGCCATTCTCATGCGGCTCGGTTGCTTCAAGGCCCAGGGCTTTTACTATGCCATGCCTGAACCAGAACACGAGTTTGAGGCCCGTCTGGCCATGCTGGTAGCATAAGACCCGGCTCACGAGCCGGAGCTCACAGCCTTTGTAAGCGCGCCATTGTTATTGCGGTCGTTGTTATTGCGGCCGTTGTTACCAAAGCCACGGCAGGCGGACGCAATGCCTGCATACCCTTGGCAGCCTCTCAAAACAGGCAACATCAAAACCACCTGCATAACGTGTGTTTTTTGTTTTGCGCGCCTGCGCGCTCAACTGGCCAAAGCCATAAAAAAAGGCAGGCATCGCGCGCAAATGCGAATCGACTTCGCGTGCTTGCCCTGCCTGCACTCAATGCCTGGCCTGCCAGAATGTCTTGCCTGCTCGACCTGCTTAGCCTGGCCTGCCAGCCCTGCCAGCCACAGATCTCGTGTTACCGGTTTAGGGGGTTGTGTCAGCCTTTTCCTGATCCATACTGTGCATGATGAGGCTCATGAGCCGTCGTGTCTGCACTTCCCCGTCATATTCCCGCAAAATTGTCTGCTGGGCATTGGAGCGCACCTGGTCCAGGGACGGGGCATTTTCCAACGTTTCAACCACCTTGGCCGACATGGCTTCCGCATCCCAGAAATCGCACAAAAAGCCATTGACGCCATCGCGTATGATTTCCCGCACGGGTGGCGTATCAGAACCTACAATGAGCGCCCCGCAAGCCATGCCCTCAAGCAGCCCCGTCGTCAGCGCATGTGGGGCCGCAAGATATACATGCACGGTAGAGGCCCGTAAAAGTTCGCGGTATTCCTTAAGTGGTCGGGGGCCAAGCACATGCACGCGGACCCTGTGCTCTGGCGGCAGGTTCAGGCTGTCTACACAGCGCGTGGCCTCTTCTTCCGCCTTGCTGGCCGGGGCAGTTCCCGATGGCCGTGTATGCGCCTCACCTTGCGAGTTTTCCAGCCAGGACAAAAGCACAAGACAATTGGGCCTTTGCTCAAGCAGGCGCGGCAAGCACTCCTTGAACTGGTGAAACCCGCGCGCGGCATCGTACGGCGGACCAAAAAAGCTTACAAGCTCCCCGGTGCTTTCTTCGCGAGTTTCCAGAGGCGAAAAGAAACGGGTGTTGATGCCGCTGTGCACCACATAAAGCT
>JAQVZK010000104.1 GCA_028708195.1 Desulfovibrio sp. | reverse complement strand
AGCAGCAGGGCCGCCGTGCCGCCCGCGCCAAAACCCAGAACACCTATGCGGTCAGGGTCAATGGTTGGCTCAGCCTCCGCATCGTGGAGCAAAAGGGGGATAAGGCTTGAAAGCTCCCGAACCCTGTTGGACAGCTGCTGCCAGGTGAGCAGCAGATCCATATTGTCCATATTGTCACCAGGGTGGGTAGGGGCCGCCACCACAAAGCCGCTGGCAGCCAGCCACGCGGCGGTATCATGATAGGAAAAGCGCGATCCTGCCGTGTCATGCGAGAGCAGAATAAGCGGAAAACGCCCCTCAACAGCCTTGCCCGCGCGCGCGGCTGAAATCTCCCACGGGCCATACTGGATGTCACGCGGGGGCCGTACCGAGGGATACCAGAGGTTCACGTCGAGACGCAGTCCGAGCTCACTGTCCCAGTGCCCGAGGGTGCGAAAGCCCACATTGTAAAAATCGGCCCTTGCATTCAGGGCCGGAATCAAAAGGAAACAGAGGCACAGTGTGAGGATGGCGGAAATATTCTGTCGCATGCTCGTGTTGTGCCACAAGCGGCCTTGGGGTACAAGAGCGATCGGAGTGTCGAACTGTTCCTGAAAATCGGCCCGGAGAACGAGCTATATGGATATAATCAGTTATTTCATCGACTTTGTACTACACATTGACGTGCATCTCTTTGAACTGGTGGAGCAGTATGGTCTTTGGATCTACGCCATACTCTTTATCATCGTTTTTTGTGAAACCGGACTTGTGGTCACACCTTTTTTGCCGGGCGACTCACTGCTTTTCGCCGCAGGCGTTGTGGCCGGAGCCGGGCTTATGGGTTATGTGGAGGTGATGCTGGTTCTGCTGACAGCGGGCATTCTTGGCGATGCCGTCAACTACTGCATTGGCCGCCACGTTGGGCCAGCGATTTTTTCCCGCGACACTCGCTTTATCAAAAAAGAGCACCTGCTCAAGGCACACCAGTTTTATGAACGCCACGGCGGCAAGGCCATTGTGCTGGCCCGCTTTGTGCCCATTGTGCGCACGTTTGCGCCCTTTGTGGCGGGCATTGCTCTCATGTGCCCCCGTACCTTCTTTTTTTATAACGTGACAGGGTGCGTTTTGTGGGTTGGCGCTCTGGTATCTGCCGGGTTTTTTTTGGGCAATCTTGAGTGGGTACGCCAGAACTTCAGCCTCATCGTTTATGCTATTGTGGTCGTATCCGTGCTGCCCGTGGCCATTGAAGTTCTGCGGGCCTGGGCTGGTGGCAAGAAGAAAGGTAGCGAAGCGGAAGACGATAAAAAATAGTCTTCGTTCTGAAGCCTGCCAACAGTAATTGAAAATCCCGCCATTGGCGGGATTTTTTGTGACTTTTGAAAAAATGCGGGAGGGGATTTCTTATGCAAAAGAGGCCCTTCCCACAAAGCCGTTCAAAATGAAAAATTCTAGCGCCGGATGTTTTGGTGTGTCTGCTCCGCAGCTTCTTCCGCCGTACTACTGGCCGTGTCGATAACGAGCCGTGGTCTGTGCCAGGGAGCGTAGTTCCTGTCTATAACTTTCTGCCATGTGGAAAGCGTCATGCCGGAAATATCGGCTTTTCTGTTCTCCACCCTTTGACGGTGCGTCGGCATATGGCTGCAAATGATTTCCACTTCAAGGCACAAGGCCTCACTGCGCACGGCCACTTGCCGCCATGCGTCGCGGGTAAGCTCAATGGGATTGACTGAATCCGCAATGACGTCGCAGCCTAAAGCCAGATTTTCTTGTGCTATGCTGTAAGCCACCTCACTGTCTAAACCACCACGCGCAGCCGTCCGTCTTCCATTTGAGCCTCGCGGTTGATGCAAAGGGGGGCGTCCTCGCCGTGGTGGGACACAAAGACCATATGCAGCCCCTTGACGGCCAGATGGTCCAGCAGGTTGAGGTAGTGGGCGCGGCTGGGAGCGTCCAGTCCGGAGCAGGGTTCGTCCAGCAGCAGCATGTCCGGGTCGCCCACCAGCGCGCGCGCCAGAAAAAGACGTCGCAGTTGTCCCGTGGACAGGTGGCGGATGGATTGGCGGCCAAGGGCTTCCACATCTTCAGCGCTTTCTTCGGAAAACATTTCCTGCATGCGGCGAAGAGCTTCGTCCTTTTCTGCCGGGCTGAACTTGCGGTAGACGCCAATACTGTTGTCAAAGCCGGTGCACACCATCTCGTGCGCTGTGAGGGAGTAGCCGTAGAGCGCCTGCGAAAGGTCGGATACCAGCCGTATGCCCTTGCGTACCTCGGCCAGGGTATCCACAGCACCCCCCTGATGCGGCAGCCAGCGCTCCAGGGTGCCGCCTGCAGCCGTGAATTCGTCTCCGGCCAGGAGGCGCAGCAGGGTAGATTTGCCCGAACCGTTGGCCCCGGTGATGCGCCAGTGCTCGCCCTGATGCACGCTCCAGGTGATGTCACGCAGCACCTTGTGCCTGTCGATGAAGACCGTCACATTTTCAAGGTCAAGCAGGGGAGGCAGGGTTTCGGTTTCGCAGACGGCACTGGCAGTTTCTTGCAGCGCTGGCATGGAGTGCCTCCCCTCGTCGGCCAGTTCAGGCGCGATCGTGTATAGGCGTCCTTTATTGACGTAGCGGCGTTCCGCGCACCAATCGGGTATCTGACCGGGCCTGTGGGCAGCCATGACAATGGTGCAGCGCGGGGCGTATTCTTCAAGCACGTCAAAGAAAATTTCCCGGTAGCGGGCGTCCAGCCCGTCGGTGCATTCGTCAAGCAAAAGCAGGGCAGGAGCCCGCAAGAGAGCCCTGCCCAGAAGAAGCAGGCGCAACTGGCCTTGCGAAAGCGTGGGCGTGCTGCGGTCCAGCAGGCCTTCTGCCTCAAGGCGTTGGGCCATGCGCAAGGCTGCTTCGCGGCGGGCAAGCGCCTGGCTGCCGCCGTCAGAATAGATCAGGGGGGTGTCTTCAAAGCCGGTGAGCAGCAGGTCAAGGCCCGTGAGATCCCATGCCTGACGCTGATAGTTTTCTTGCTGGGCAGGGGAAACAAGAGCCGTCATGGCGCGCCCGGCAAGGGGCGACGGCTCGCGCCCTTCTGCCGTATGCCACCAGATATGCCCTTTGGCGGGCCAAAGTTCGCCACGCAGCAGGCGCAACAGGGTAGACTTGCCGGAGCCGTTGGGCCCAAGCAGAGTACAGTGGCAGCCACGCTCGATCTGCCAGTGGATGTGGTGCAAGACCATCCGCTGGCTGGCATCACCGGGCAGAAAAAGACTCAAATTTTCGATGGTCACTAGCGGTTCGAACATAGATCATTCCTGCTGCCGCACTTCAACACACGATGCACAGGCCCGGCTGCGTGGCAGAAGAGGCGCTGTTCCTTGTCTGCCCTCTGCTGGCTGCCCGTTGTTACCTGCAAGCCTGTGGCGGCTGCATTGCCGCGCCTTGGACAGCCTACCTAAAATGTTGAAGATGGGCTTATGGCTTTATGTCAGGCAGCTCCCCCGCTCTGGCCACTGGGGCTGACTGCGTCATGTTATATGGTTGGCCTCAAATGGGGCAGACAGTACGTTGCCCGCGGTCAAACACGGTATACTCCGTAAAACCAAACGCCCGGGCGTAGGAGGCAAGGCGGGCAAAACCGTAGCCTACATCGTCGGTAACGTGGGCGTCGGAAGCAAAACTTATGGGCAGATCCATCTCTGCGGCCATGACCATGATGGGAGGTGCCGGGTAGATTTCGCGGCAGGCTTTGCGCAGGCCCGCCGAGGAGATTTCCATACTCATGCCCGCCTGCCGCAGGGCCGCGAGCCCTTGCCGCACAAGCGCCTGGCTTTCCGGCTTGGCCAGCCAGACGTGAAACTGTTCAACAGAAAAGATTTTGACGAGGTCAGGGTGGGCCGCAATGTTGAAAAGGCCGGAGGCCAACATGCGCTCCCATATTTCAAAGTAGCGGGTGTACTGCACCTCGCACTCTTCTTGCGACATGTTTTTCCAGGGTTCGGAGCCGTCGTCAAAGCCCCATTGCCCGATGAAGTGCACGCTGCCCAAAAGGTAGTCAAAATCATAGGCCGTGCAGGACGCGCGGGTGAAGTCCAGCTGCCCTTCAAGCCAGTCCATTTCCATACCAAAAAGCACACGGCAGGGGCCGCCCGCATTGGCGGCCTTGAGGGCAAGAACCTCGCTGGCGTAGTCTGGCAAATGGCGCGTGAGTTTATCTCTGTACTCATTGGTGTAGTTAAACCCCAAAGGGCGCGGCGAATGCTCGGTAAAGCCAATAAGCTCAAGGCCTTTTGCCTGGGCTGCCGCGTACATTTGGGCGGGGCTGTTGCCCCCGTGGGAATACTTGGTGTGGGTATGCAGGTCTGCGAGAATCATGCGTGGGCTTTCCTGAGTGGGCTTTCCTGAGCGCTTGGGGGTGCCCCGGCCTCCCGTATGGGGAGGAAGGTTGCTGTATAAAACTATTATGACCCTGAAAGGCCCGGCTGGCAAGATGTGACAGGCAGGGCGGCCGTGGCGCGGCCGAACGGGGGCAAGGTGGCTTATATTTGCACAGCCAGCCGCAGCGACACCAGCGTGTTGCGCCGAGCGGGGCGAGGTTGGCAGGCGCATGAAAAAAGGGTGAGATGTCTGCCCAGCAGACTTCTCACCCTTACCAAAGCACCGTGATGCGGCTGCGTGCTATTTCAGCAGACGCTTCACAATTTCTTGTCCGGCCTTGCGTCCCGCACCCATGGCCAGAATGACGGTGGCCGCGCCGGTAACGATGTCGCCCCCGGCAAAGACGTTGGGAATGGACGTTTCGCCCGTTTTTTCATCCACCTCGATATAGCCCCACTTGTTCTGCTTGAGATCGGGGGTTGCGTCGAGAAGGATGGGGTTGGAGCGTGTGCCCAGGGCCACCACGGCCAGATCGGTGGGCAGGTCGAATATTTCGCCTTCAATGGGCACGGGGCGGCGGCGGCCAGAGGCATCGGGTTCGCCCAGTTCCATCTTTTGCAGCGTAACAGAAGTGAGGCGCATTTCGGCATCACCGTTAAAGCGCAACGGTGCCGACAGCATGGCGAACTGCACGCCCTCTTCTTCGGCGTGTTCCAGTTCTTCAAGGCGGGCAGGCATTTCTGCCCTGGTACGGCGGTAGACAATGTGCACGCTTTCTGCGCCCATGCGCAGGGCGGTGCGGGCCGCGTCCATAGCCACGTTGCCAGCGCCAAAGACCGTCACGTTTTTGCCGGGAAAGGCCGGGGTGTCCTGCTTGGGAAAATCATAGGCGCGGCCCAGGTTCACACGGGTGAGGTATTCGTTGGCAGAAAAGACGCCCACGAGGTTTTCGCCGGGCACGCCCAAAAACATTGGCAGGCCAGCGCCCACGCCAATAAAGATGGCGTGGTGGGTTTGCAGCAGCTCTGCCACCTCGATGGTACGGCCGCCAACGGAGTTGAGGTGAAAATCCACACCTGCCAGACGCAGGCCGTTGATTTCTGTAGCCACAACATCCTTGGGCAGACGGAAGGCGGGTATGCCGTAAATAAGCACGCCGCCGGGCTCGTGCAGGGCTTCGTACACGTCTACCTTGATGCCCGCTGCGGCGCAGACGCCCGCGCAGGTCAGAGAAGCGGGGCCGGAGCCGATACAGGCCACCTTGAGGTCGCCGCGCGGCAGGGCGCAGGAGTTGGTGCCGGTGACCTGCTCACAGGCCGAAACGGCAATATAGGTGTCGGCCACAAAGCGTTCGAGGCGGCCGATGGCCACAGGCTGCCCCTTGGCGGTGAGGACGCATTTGCCTTCGCACTGGTGCTCCTGCGGGCAGACACGGCCGCACACGGCGGGCAGGCTGTTGGTGCTCTTGATGATGCGGTAGGCGGCGTCCATATTGCCAAGGGCAACTTCACGGATAAAGTCGCGGATGGGAACTTCGACCGGGCAGCCGCTGACACAGAGGGGTTTTTTACACTGAAGGCAGCGTTTTGCTTCTTCAATGGCCATTTCTCTGGTGTAGCCAAGGGCTACTTCTGCAAAATTTTCGCGCCGCACTTCGGCAGGCTGACAGGGCATATCCACCCTGGGCGCAATGGGCTTCTTTTTTGTGGGCTTAGTTTCCATGAGCAGTCCTCTGATAGTCGTCAATGGAGACTTTTTCCTGTTCGCGATAGGCAGCCAGGCGACGGCGCAGTTCGGCAAAATCTACTTCGTGTCCGTCAAATTCGGGGCCGTCCACACAGGCAAACTTGGTTTTGCCGCCAACGCTGACGCGGCAGGCGCCGCACATGCCAATGCCGTCAACCATGATGGGGTTGAGGCTGACAGTGGTTTTGACGCCGAAGGGCCGTGTGGTTTCGGCTACGGCTGCCATCATCGGTACGGGGCCGACGGCCACGACTTCAAAGACGGTCTTGTCTTTTTCAAGCCTGTCGCGCAGAAGGTCGGTCACAAGGCCTTTGTGGCCGTAGCTGCCGTCATCGGTAGAGACAAGCAGTTCGTTTACAAAGGATTTCAGCTCGTTTTCAAAAAGCAGCAGGTCTTTGCTGCGTGCGCCGATAACGCCCACAACCTTGTTGCCCGCGCGTGCGTGGCCCTTGGCGATGTGGTGCATGGCGGCAATGCCCGTGCCGCCGCCCACACAGATGACGGTGCCTTTCTTTTCAATATGGGTGGGGTGGCCCAGAGGGCCGCAGACGTCAAGGATGGCGTCGCCCACATTGAGGTCTTCAAGCAGGGCGGTGCTTTTGCCCATGACCAGATACACAATGGTAATGGTGCCGTTTTCGGCATCGGTATCTGCAATGGTTAGGGGGATGCGCTCCCCCGTGGGAGTCATGCGCAGCATGACAAAATGCCCGGGTTTTGCCTTCCGGGCGATTTCAGGCGCTTCGAGCACCAGCTTGCTGGTTTTGCCCGGGATCAGGCTTTCCTTCTGCAATATGGGTGTTGGCATAGGCTCTCCTCTTCTGGCTTGGTGCGGGAATGGTATCTGTGTTCATGAACCCTTGCAAGCGTAACCCACACAAGCTGACTGTATAACTCTTTATGTATGGGCGTTTTTATATTGGTAAGTGTATTTTTTCTGAAAATATGTTCTTTATGCTAAAGACTTTTGCTGGGCATTCCGATAAGGCTAATGATGAGTGGGGAAGGGGAGACATGAGTCAATCGCAAGGAAGCGAGCCAGCCCCTCCGGGTGCAGGGAAGCAGTGATCCATTCAGGGAGGAATGGTCATGTCGCAACGCATCGCTGACGCATTCCTGTCGGAAAACGGTCCGCAGGACAGGCCCGCTCCTTATCATGAGGAGTATGATCTTGCCCTGATTCAACGGTACCTTGCCGTACTGGAAGACAATAAGAAGGCCAGCCGCTCGGCTATATCCGACGCAGGCATGGCAATGGACATGGCGGGATTTGTGCGGCAACAGCTGCAAAATACCGCATCGCGGCCCCGGTTATCACCTGCACTTATGGCCTTGGCCCTGGTGCAGAGAGAAGCTGACGGGCCCCAACAGTAAACCGGCGTTTTTTGCCCTTGGGGGCGAAGCGCCGCGGAACCTGAAAAAACGCAACCTGGGCAGGCAGTGTATAACTGCAATGCCAACGTTAAACGAAAAGCATCACTTTTCCGTGACATGAACGGGTGCGTGGCCGGTTCGCAGTCCATGAACAAATTCTCCACTCACGTGAAGGGGAGGGCCGTGGGGGCTCTCCCCTTCTTTTATGGATTTGCACCAGAGGGTGATGGTTGGCCGTGCGGCCGTCATACGCCGATGCTCCGTAACGGGCTGCCGGGGCAGGCTGACCGACGAGGGGCAGAGGCCGGATAGTCTGAATAGCATGGCAGTGGCAGCCGTGCCGGAGCGAGAGCTTCTGCACGGCTTGCCAGTGTGGACGATTCCATAGTGACAGCCTTGCAGCCTCTGGGGCTCTTACCATTGAAGACAGTAAAACATTCTGCGGCGAGCAGTTTGGGCCGCTCGCCGC